>CALMXN010000115.1 GCA_937871145.1 uncultured Clostridia bacterium | reverse complement strand
AATAACTTTTTTAAAAAGCTCATTATCAGCGACATGCTATTTGGAATGGCAGATATTATCTCTTTTGCCTTTTCTAATAAAATGGTTTTGTCATTCTTTATTTCTTCTGAAATAACCATTGATAAAAGCTTGTTGAGGATTCCGCCGATTTCCTTCCCCTCTTTTATTCCCGCTTTTTTAAGATCATCACCATTTATCGCAAGGTCAGATATTTTAAAGCATTCATTCTGCCTGATAATCTCCCGCCCTATCTCATAAGTTTTATCCAAAACCTCAAGCTTCTGCTGTCGCATATAATCTGACTGCGCAAGAGTATCTGCACGTCTTATCGTAAGCTGCTTTTCAAAGAAATCTTCATTATGCTTTGAAAGAAATCTTTTAACAGCCTTTTTTTCAGGCGGATAGCGGTTATCGTGTTCTTTAATGAGTTCAACAACTTCATTTATTGTTGTGCTGTCATACTTCAGGCGTTTCAGAATTGTATATCCCATATCAGCACTCGGTAGCTGATGACCTTTAAAATGTCCGCCGTCAATGTCATCCTTGACAAAGCACTGTGGCTTTGCTATATCGTGCAGGAACATTGTCAGTCTTAAAATACTATCTTTCGGTGCCTGTTCAACACTTTTTATAATATGGTCATAAACGCTGTAGCAATGGTGCTTTGTGAACTGCTTAAAGTCAAAGGTTGCCTTGAATTCAGGAATTATTACAGCAATAACATCACGGTATTTCTGCAACACACTAAAAACATTATCGCCCAATAAAAGCTTATTAAGCTCTATGGCAATACGCTCGGCTGAAATATTTTTCAGTAATTCTCTATTTTTAATAATACTTTCTGAAGTCTTTTCTTCAATTTCAAAAGAAAGCTCTGACGAAAACCTTAATGCCCTTAAAATTCTCAAAGCATCCTCATTAAAACGCTTGTCAGGTTCACCAACACACCTGATAAGCTTTTTTTCTATATCTTCTGTTCCGCCAAAGAAGTCCTTAAGTCCATCCTTTTCACAATACGCCATTGAATTTATTGTGAAATCACGTCTTGAAAGGTCATCTTTTATGTCAGTCACGAACTCAACTTTTTCAGGGTGACGATTGTCTGAATAATCACCGTCATTTCAAGTGGTTTGTTGTCAATTATTACAGTAACAGTACCGTGACTTATTCCTGTTTCAATCACCTTATATTCTTCAAAAATCTTTTCAATCTGTATCGGCTTTGCACTTGTGCATATATCATAATCGTGAGGTTTTTTTTCCATAATAATATCACGTATACAGCCACCGACTGCATACGATTTATAGCCACTGCTTTGGAGCATATTAATTGCTTTTTCTGCTGAAGAATCAATTTTCAGGATCATATTAAACTTCCTTTTTTTATTTGAAATAATTTTACCACCATATTTTATTATAGTCAAATATATAAATAATTCTGTTTATCATCCACATAATATAATATCTTAATTTCAGGGGATGAAAGTATGAAACGCAAAGCAAAATTCCTATGCTCTTTTCTTTGTGTAATTTCGGGAATAGTTCTTTCAGTTTCATTTACCTATAAACACCTGTGGTTTTTGTGTATGTTCTGTCTTGTACCTTTGTTTTATGTTATTTTAAAATATGAATTCAAGACTAAAACAATGCTTAAATATATGTTCCTGTTCCAGCTTGGATATTATGTTCCACTTATGATGTGGCTTTTGAATATGAGTGTACTCCTGCCGTTTTCTAATACAAAGTCAAGATTAATACTTTTTTCAGCGACAGTTTTCATTGGAATATTACAGGGCTTTTATATAAGCCTTGCAACAGTATTCTTTGCAAAGGCAAAAACAAATACCTTGAGCGACGTATTTTTATTCTCACTTTTATTTGTTCTCGGCGAATGGTTTATGGAGCATACACCGATAATAGCTTTCCCATGGGGGAAACTTGGTGTTATTGCAACGCCTTTTAAATCATTTATACAGTCAGCATCAATTTTCGGTGGGATGTTTATTTCCTTCCTCATACTTATCATTAATGGAACGCTTGCCTATATTATTATAAATCACAAGTACTCTGAAAAAACGCTTACAGCAATTATTATCACTGGAATGATTTTCACAGTTAACCTTGCCTTTGGCTATACAAGAATAAAATCCGAGGTAAAAGGCAAGCCTGTAAAGGCGATGGTTGTTCAGGGGAATTTTTCAGGACTTGACAAATGGCATTCTTCATCAAAAGATATGTTTGAAGTATATTTGAATCTTACACGGCAAAATGCTCGAAAGGACACAAAGCTCATAATATGGCCGGAAACCGCTGTGCCGACAAGCTTCTGTACTGAAAGCTGCTATTGCACAGAACTGAAAAAACTCTCAGAAGAGCTCAATGC
>CALMXN010000114.1 GCA_937871145.1 uncultured Clostridia bacterium | reverse complement strand
CATATATGTCACCTCGTTATTTTACTTCGTCTGATTCATTCTTATCTTTTATTTTCTTTCTGCCATATTCACTGTAAAATACGCTTGATATAAGCAATCTCAATATAATTACTTTAATAATAAAATACACTGAAAGTATCCAGAGGTTATACCCTCCAAAGCCAATAAAAGCTCCAAAAACACAAATCCAGCTATCAGCTTTAAAAACAGAAAATGCTTTGTCAGTTACTGCCTTGTTTTTAAAGTTATCAATAGCCCTGTCGATTATTAATATGTTGAAAAACGCAATACCTCCGTCGATAACAAGGCCAATTAAAAAGGCTGTTAATCCAAAAAACATTGCTAAACTATAAACTATACCAGCTAAATTCGCAATATTAATTAACATATCAATTACTAGCCAGGCAAAAAACAATATAACCAGGGATGATGTCACAAGAAGAAACCCGTTCATTGCTATAAAGAGTTTTCTTTTCAGTCTGCTCATATATGTCACCTCGACGCAATACTACCATATTTTTGTATATATGTCAAATGACATTAACACGTTTATTCTTGACTTGCGACATATTTTAGTATATTATGTAAAATATGTAAAGGGGTGACTGCATGAAGATAAGACGTATTGTTTTTATAGCTCTTGCATTGCTTATATCAATTTCATTCTCTGTTTATGCAGATATGGGACCGAAGCCTTCAATAAGCATTACAATTCAAAATCCACCTGACCAGGATTATGTCCTTGATATACTTCAGATTGACTGTGGCGATAACTTTGCAATGGATAGAGCAAGTTATTATAATAAAGAAACACACCAAGTTATTAAAGGTACAAGTGCAAGTAGTATTCCACCAGATATACTTGATAAACTATCTAAATATTGTGATGACAACTGGACAAGTGTGGCTCTTTATGGTGAACGTATAGTAGAAACATTAAGGCTTTCTAAAGCTGGCAAAAGCGAGACCTTTAAATATCACGGTAACGCACCAGGAAAAATTAAAGTAATAGTTATCACTGCAGATGGTGACATAAAAGTATCAAACATACTTAAATGCAATTCTCTGAACACTTCTGTAACATTTGAATGCAAAACTGGTGAAGCTGTTTTGGATACTGCAACTCCACTTATCGGCACATTTTTATCTACTTGTATATTGACTTTATTAATTGAAGGATTGTTTTTATTAGCTTTTGGATTTTTTAAGCGTCGGAATATAATTACTGCTGCTATTACAAATATTTCAACACAGCTTTTGCTTTACGCTGCTATATTAATTGATTCTGCATCAAGCTGGGCTTTATCTTACTTTTCATTACTGCTTATTTCGGAACTTGCAATATTTATAATTGAGACTATTGTATACCTATTATTTTTTAAGCCTCATATAAAATCTTATATTATTTGTTATACTCTCACTGCAAACTTAGTCAGTTGCCTTGCTTTTGATATAATCTTTTCTGTCATTGCATTTTTTATACTGCCGATATTTTTTACATAAACAAAGCCAGCTTAAAGCTGGCTTTTTGTTTTTATTATAGCTGCTGTGTTACGAAGATATCGTAGATTGCTGTTGTTGCATTTGCGAAGTCGTCTTCCTTCACGCCGACGATTACATTAAGCTCGCTTGAGCCCTGGTCAATCATCTTTACGTTAACGTGCTTGTGAGCTAAGGCTGAGAAGATTCTGCCCGCTGTGCCTCTTGTTGACTTCATTCCACGGCCAACAATAGCAATAAGTGCAAGGTCACGCTCAATTTCAATATGATCAGGATTTACGTTTCTCTTAAGTCCTGCGATGACTGCTTCTTCCTTCGCCTCAAGGTCAGCGCAGTTAACAATAACGCTCATTGTGTCAATTCCCGAAGGCATATGCTCAAAGGAAATTCCGTTCTTTTCGAGGACTTCAAGAACCTTTCTACCAAAACCGATTTCACTGTTCATCATATCTTTTTCAAGGTTTAAAACAGCAAAACCTTTCTTCCCTGCAATACCTGTAATAGTATACTTACAGCTTGTTGAATCAGCACTGTCAACAATCATTGTTCCCGCATCGTCAGGAGCATTTGTGTTCTTAATATTTATTGGGATACCAGCTTTTCTGACTGGGAATATTGCATCCTCGTGAAGAACTGTAGCGCCCATATATGAAAGCTCGCGGAGCTCACGATAAGTAATAACAGTAATAGGCTCAGGATTTTCAACAATTCTCGGGTCACAGATTAAAAAGCCTGAAACATCTGTCCAGTTTTCATAAATTTCAGCATTGGCTGCTCTTGCAACAATAGAACCTGTTACATCAGAACCACCACGTGAAAATGTTTTTATTGTGTCATTCGGCATTGAACCATAAAATCCAGGTACAACTGCATTATCAAGCTTTGATAAGCGCTTGCTGAGGACATCGTTAGTTCTTTCACCGTCAAACTGTCCATTATCATTAAAGAAAATTACTTCTGCTGAATCAACGAAATTAAATCCAAGGAATTTAGCAAGAATAATACCATTTAAATATTCACCACGTGAAGCTGCGTAGTCTCTTCCTGCTTTCCCAATAAAACAACTTCTGATTGTTGCAAATTCACTTTCGAGTGAAAGTTCAAGACCGAGGTCAGAAATTATCCCGTAGTATCTGTTCTTTATAGCCTGGAAATCATCATCAAAATTCCCGCCCTTTACTGCTATGTCATAGCAGGCATACAGCATATCTGTTACTTTTGTGTCATCCTTAAATCTTTTTCCTGGTGCAGAAGGTACAACAAATCTTCTTGCTTTATCTGAAAGAATTATATCTGCTACTTTTCTGAATTGATTTGCGTCAGCAAGTGAGCTTCCGCCGAATTTTACTACTTTTGTATGCACGCTCATTCTCCCCCTAAATATATTTAACCCTCATTTTATATAGTAGTATTATTATAGAGTATTTGTCAAAATATTGTCAATTGACATATAATCTAAAATTGTGTATATATCTTTTGTTTTCTTGTGAAAAACGCTTGTATTTGTGCTGTGGACACTTTTGAATATAGTAATGAGTTTTGTACTTGCAGCTATGCTGATGATGTTCATTTATTTCGGGTGACTTTGCGGTCGCCCCCCTAACCCCTTCGCAAATGAAACTAAAAAACAAACATAGTATTAAAAGGTCGGAGCATGAAATCTACCGCAAAGCCACCGCATATATTACGCATTTGTTTAATAGGGGCTTTGCCCCTAAGTAACTTTGTAATATTAATCAGTTTATCTTAACCCCAGTAACTTCTTTTCTCCAGTGAAAAGAAGTTGCCAAGAAACACCGCTCTGCCGTTCTTTCACCGCATAACAAATTTTTCTCTTTGAGAAAAATTCAGTATGCTAAAAAGAGATCTTTTTAAATTGTTTTGCTTTTAATATTTGTTTCGGTTCTTTGCAACCTTTGTGTGACGGGCTTCAGCAAACGCTGAAGTTTGATTAAGTCGCTCACTTTTGAGTTCTTCACCTGTTTATGCTTCCGCCCTTTTTTAAGTTATCACATTCTTAGTTATATGTGCGAAGGGGTTTGGGGGCGACCGCAAAGCCACCGCATATATTACGCATTTGTTTAATAGGGGCTTTGCCCCTAA
>CALMXN010000113.1 GCA_937871145.1 uncultured Clostridia bacterium | reverse complement strand
GAGTAAATGCCATAAAACTTGGAGAAACAAGCTTTTCAGGCGAAACGTACAATATCTTTATTTTGTTATTTTCAGCCCTGATAAGTATCTCTGTTCTTGTATCATTATCCTGCTCACTGTTAAGAAATTCAGCAGAAATACCTCTTTTTTTCAGAGCCTCTACCTGTTCTTTCATAAGTGCAATAAGTGGTGTAACAATAATAGTCATTCCAGGAAATTTCAATGCAGGATACTGATAACATAAAGATTTTCCGCTTCCTGTAGGAAGTATAGCAAGAACATCTTTTCCCTCAAGAATAGACCTAATTATCTCTTCCTGATTATCACGAAACCCATCTTTATCCGGAAAATATTTTTGTACATCTTTAATTAATTCTTCCGTTTTGATTTTATTCACATTACACCTCTTGTTAATCTTACCTATTGTGCTATTAATTTAAAATGAAATCTGTATTAGTATAAAATGATTTGTTATCACTTTTTAGTAGGTCTATATCTGTGTGTCCGCATACGATGTAAATGTTTGCTATTCCTTGAGTATAGTATCTAAAAAAACTTTTCACTTGGTGTACAAGGATTATAGTCTTGATTTTGTAAATCTATTAACCAGTTGCCGTAGTTTGTCATACCCCACTTTTTTGCTTCCTGATGAGTAAATACTTTATATTCGTTCACTATTATGCCGTCACCCTTCCTTGTAATCATAAGTGAAGTATTTGACAATATTACTCAAAATATAGGTTATATTATATCATAATTCTACAATTATTTCAACTATTCGCACAAGTTTTTATAACAAATTGCCACAAATGACTATAAGTCAATGTGACAGTTTGTTTTATATTAATAATCAAGCTATTTTAGTTTAATAGTTGAAGCCTTAGAACTTGGAAAATTCTTCTGACAAAAATCTTTCATATCGCAGTTATAGCATATTTGCTTATCCTTAGAATAGCAATCAAACTTTTCTGACATAATATCAGAAACAGTTTGGTCTATTTTGTCCATAGTACTATCAATGTTTGTGCTATCAATCGGAAACGAAATCTGAGGCTCATTAGGTTCACAGGTATAATAAAGGTGGGCCATTGAAACAGTTTTACCTGTTTTCTTGGTAATAAGAGAGCTATAAACCTGTAATTGGTTGAAATGATGTTCAACCCACTCTTTGCCCTCATTTGTTGACATATCTGGTTTCTGCTCTGTTTTAAAATCAACGATTTCCAGTGTATCACCATAGCCTCTAATTAAATCAACCTTTCCTAAAAGTATATAATTTCTCTTCACCTCATCACGACTGTCTATGTATGTTCTAGCAAGGCTAACTTCGCTTTCAGCCTCTTTAATCATTGACCAGTCATTCGAATATTTTCCAACGTAATTTTTCACCTGTATAACAGCCGACGCTTGTTGTTTATCTGTTAACGTGGTATGTTCTTGCTGAGATAGTGTGGAATAGTTAACATTAAACCATTCTTGTATATTCTTATCATTGATTTTATCATACTCACCATTTATTGCAACTCGGTGAATATCCTCTATTGTTGCATGTACAATTGTACCGAACATTGTGTTTTGCACCTTTATTCTTGGCAACTCAAGGAACTTATGAAATTTATACTGAGCAGGACAGTTTCTATATACATTTATGTGAGAAGTAAAAGAAAAGGCGTGATTAGATTCTAATGCTTTTAAGGGTTCAGCTTTTATGCTACTCAAATCAACCGCCTCATAATCAGGAAGATTTTTATAGACATTAACAAAACATTTTGATGGGCATGTGTTCTCCTGACAACTCAATACCAGAAGATCTTTAGCTCTTGAGAATGCGGTATAATACTTTCTATAAAAGTCATAGCTATTATACAATTGCTCGTCTTCAATATTATTTCTATCTGAGCTGTCGTATGTCTTACGGATTTTTTCAACCAACTTCTCTCTTGGGTTTCGAATGTAATCATATAAAGAACCAACGATAACTATTGGAAATTCTAATCCTTTAGACTGATGAATTGTCATAAACGGCAAATAACCCGCTGGTGTAGCATCATTTTCATCCTCATATTCCGGCTGTTTTCCTGCAATCATACGGCAAAGATATCCAGAAAAAAGGTTAGATAATTGTTTTTCAGGCTTAGCGAAAATCACACTTATATTATTAATATATTCAAACTGTTGAAGTGTTTTGAGGAATATCACAAGATTTCTCGCCTCACGTTTACCATTAATTATATAATTATTAAAAGGTGCAACCGCTAATATCTTATAGAATAGTCCGGAGAATGAATAATCCAAATTCGAATATGTTTTTATGTGAATTTCCGCTTTTATATCAAGAAAAGTCTTAAGTTCAGGATAACTTTTTACCGTTTCAATACATTTATTGTAATAATTTATAATCACATTCTTATCTGGCATAAATTTTATTATGTCGTTATTGTAATCTTTATCTTCAAATACTTTCGAAATCTGTGGAAATGCAAGAAGTAAACTTCCAATCATCAGTTTTATTTCTTCACGCTCAAAATACAAGCCAAAATGCGGTGCATAAACTGGTATATCGTTAAGCTCAAGATACTTTATTAAATCAGTATAATTAGCTGTATCTGAAGATAAAAAAGCTATTTGGCTATAAACACCCAGCCAAAGAATGTTCGACTGGCACTTACGTCAACAACGGCATTAAAATATCCCTTTGTCGACGGTTCTGTATGTACATCTATACCAAAACGGTCAATAATAGATTTCATAACTTCATTTTTGCATTTAAGAGTTACTTTTACAGTTTCATCGCCATACATATGAATGACCTTATTAGCATACTCCGCAATACTAAAATCATCAGGCTGTGGAATGCATGGAATATCCGTTACTTCAACATCACTCATTCTGTCTAC
>CALMXN010000112.1 GCA_937871145.1 uncultured Clostridia bacterium | reverse complement strand
TTAGCAAGTGCCCTGTATGCTTTTTTTATTTCATCTTCCGAAGCGGTTTTTGGAACGCCAAGGACTTCATAATAATCTCTTTTATCTGCCAAAGGGTTCACTCCTTTTGTTACGTTATAATACAACATATGGGCGGACACTACAGTCCGCCCTATGAAAATTAAATTTATTAAAATTCATTGCACGAGCATTTGTTTATATTTTAAATAAATTGCATCGCGAAATGCCTGCGGGGGCACCCCGCTTAGTTTGCGTCTTTGAAATCAGCATCAACAACATCATCAGGCTTAACAGTATCACCGTCGTTAACAGCACCACCTGCTGCCTGCTGCTGAGCAGCTGCCTGTTGATATACCTTTGATGAAACCTCATAGAATGCCTTTTGAAGTTCTTCTGTCTTTGCTTTAATGTCATCAAGGTTAGTTCCCTTTTGTGCTTCCTTTAGGGCATTAATCTTATCTTCAATGTTATTTTTTTCGTCAGCAGAAACCTTATCGCCAAACTCGCCTAAAGCCTTTTCACATTGGAATACCAGGCTTTCTGCACTGTTCTTGATGTCAACCTCTTCCCTTTTCTTCTTGTCTTCTTCTGCAAACTGTTCAGCATTTTTAACTGCATTTGCAATATCGTCCTTGGACATATTTGTTGAAGAAGTGATTGAAATGTTTTGTTCCTTGCTTGTACCTAAGTCCTTAGCAGAAACATGAACAATACCGTTTGCGTCGATATCAAATGTAACTTCGATTTGTGGAATTCCGCGTGGAGCAGGAGCAATGCCATCAAGTCTGAACATACCAAGCTGCTTGTTGTCCTTAGCGAATTCACGCTCACCCTGCAGGATATTAATATCAACAGCAGATTGATTGTCAGCAGCAGTTGAGAATACCTGTGATTTCTTTGTTGGGATTGTTGTATTTCTTTCAATAATCTTTGTGCATACACCGCCCATTGTTTCAAGACCTAATGAAAGTGGGGTTACGTCCAATAAAAGTAATCCGTCCTTAACGTCTCCGCCAAGTACACCGCCCTGATAAGCTGCACCGAGAGCAACACATTCATCAGGGTTAATGCCCTTGAAAGGCTCCTTGCCCAGGAAGCTCTTAACAGCGTCCTGTACAGCAGGAATTCTTGAAGAACCACCAACCATAAGAACCTTGTGAAGATCAGAAGAAGAAAGTCCGCTGTCAGCAAGAGCCTGCTTAACTGGTCCCATTGTAGCCTGAACAAGGTCAGAAGTAAGCTCATTGAACTTAGCTTGTGTAAGTGTCAAGTCCAAGTGCTTAGGACCTGTTGCATCGGCTGTGATGAATGGTAGGTTGATATTTGAAGATGGGGTGGAAGAAAGCTCAATTTTTGCTTTTTCAGCAGCTTCTTTTAGGCGCTGCATAGCCATTTTATCGCTCTTAAGGTCAATGCCTTCAGATTTCTTAAATTCATTAGTCATCCAGTTGATAACTCTTTCGTCGAAGTCGTCACCGCCAAGACGATTGTTACCTGCTGTTGCCAGAACCTCTGTAACACCGTCGCCCATTTCAATGATTGAAACGTCAAATGTACCGCCGCCAAGGTCATAAACCATAACCTTTTGGTCTTCTTCCTTATCAATACCGTATGAAAGAGCAGCAGCTGTCGGCTCATTAATAATTCTCTTAACAGTCAAACCTGCAATTTGACCTGCGTCCTTTGTTGCCTGTCTTTGCGCGTCTGTGAAGTATGCAGGAACTGTGATAACAGCCTCGGTAACCTTTTCACCTAAATAGCTTTCTGCATCAGCCTTTAGCTTTTGAAGAATCATAGCGGAAATTTCTTGTGGTGTATAGTTCTTGCCGTCGATTGAAACCTTATAATCAGAACCCATATGTCTCTTGATTGAAGAAACTGTCTTGTCTGAATTTGTGACAGCCTGACGCTTTGCAACCTGACCTACAAGTCTTTCGCCTGTTTTTGAAAAAGCAACGACTGAAGGGGTGGTTCTTGCACCCTCTGAATTTGCGATAACTACTGCGTTACCGCCTTCCATAACTGCTACGCAGGAGTTTGTTGTGCCTAAGTCAATACCAATAATTTTACTCATAATAATTTACCTCTCTATTTGTTTATTTTATTTTTTTGTGTGGGATCGGCGTGCCGAACCCGATGAATTTTTTGCTGAATAATTATTTGCAAGGCACAGCACGCTATGCCTTTTGCGGAATTTTTCCCGCTATATATTAATCATTTAAATGAGAGCGTTTAAACTCGCTGATGGAGCTGTAGCTATTTATCCTTATTTTATGCCGAGGAGACTCCCCGCCTCTAAGGATTTGCCACAGTCACCATTGCGTATCTAATAACCTTGTCGTTAAGCTTATATCCTTTTTGGAAAACCTGACATACTGTATTTTCTTCAAAGTTTTCATCCTCGACCTGGTTAATTGCGTTGTGCATTGACGGATCAAACGGTTTGTTTAATGCTTCAACCTCTTCAACACCAAGCTTCTTCAAAATGTCATTGTATTGATTAAAAATCATCTGAATTCCGCTTTTAAAGGTTTCATCAGTTGTTTCAGTCTGTAATGCCCTTTCAAAATTATCTATTACTGAAAGAATTTCTGTAATAGACTTTGCCGTTGCATCGCTGTAAGCTTCGATTTTTTCCTTTGTGGTACGCTTTCTATAATTATCATACTCTGCAATGGTTCTTAAATATTTATCTTTCGTATCGGCAAGCTCTTTTTCAAGCTGTGATATTTTTACATCTTTTTCATCTGCCTCACTAATGCTTTGTTCGCTATCGTCTGCAATGTTCTCTGTCGCCTCTGCTGTTTCAACAACCTCCTTTTCCAATTCTTCATTTGGAACTATGTTTTCCTTTTCACTCATTCCGTGTTTATCCTTTCTGTGTTTCTTCATCATTATCACTTTCTTCAGAAATAATATCTGAAATTTTTTGAGTAAAGTACTCTATATATGGAATAATCTTAGCATAATCAAGCCGCATAGGACCGATTATTCCAAGAGAACCTGCTGTTTTATTCCCTTTTTGGAACTTTGAAACTATCATGCTTGAATTCCCTATAACGAATTGTCCTTTTTCTTCACCAAACATTACCTGAATTCCGCTGAAGCTATCATCTAACAGCTGGCTGACTTCATTCTTATGCTCAAGAAACTGGATAATTTCGTTTTGATTAAAGTCCTTGCATGAAAGGAGATTTTTTTCTCCGCTTACCATGACTTCCTTTGAAAGCAAATCCTTTGATAAATCATAAACTGCCTGCATAAGAGGTGTCAAGGTCATCATATAAGCGCCCATTGCAAGTATTAACCCCTGCATCATTTCGTCAGACAAAGTATCAAGCTGAACACCCTGTAAATTTTCCTGCATATAGCTTGAAAAGAATTCAAGCTGTTCATCAGTTAAATCAAACTCAAGGCGGCAAACCTTGTTTTTAATATTACCCGAAGAAGTAATCAATAATAAAACATAAAGTCTTTTGCCTGTTG
>CALMXN010000111.1 GCA_937871145.1 uncultured Clostridia bacterium | reverse complement strand
AAGCAGCTAATTTCTTGATATACTCATCAAGTAATTTCTGACTTTTGGCTTGAATATCATCATGCAACAAAAGATTGACAGATACTTGGAATTCATTTTGCTTCGTCGAAGCCAACTTGGAAAATTTTTCAATGTATTCCAGTGCATCATCTTCTTCCATTTCTCTTGGACATTGAGAAAAGAAATTGGTCAACGATTCCTCAACTTCTAAAATCAAAGTATCAACATTACTGGTAAGCTTGGTGGTAATTTCAAGAGTAGAAATTTTTTTCTTAAATGCTTCATTTTCGGCTTTACTTGTCAGCTTTTTCATCAGCTTATCAATTTTAGTTTCTAGTTCTTTTTGCTCGGTCTGGCGTGATGCAATTTCTTTCTTTGTGGTTTCAAAAGCTTCGGCACTATCCAGACCATGCTTGAAGGTATTCACAACATTGGTGATTTTTGCAGGGCGACAATATTTTGTGACATACATTCGAATTGTTTCTTCAATGCCACGGATACCACTGTGAATCAGGGCCTGTCCTAACATATCGTTGTTTTGAATTGCCATTTCTAACTCATCATCAATTTTTGTCTGACAACTACGAACTAAGTGCGGATATGTTTCTAAGTGTAGCTGCTCTTGAGCAATAAGCTTTTCTGCCAAAGGTTTAATTTTTCTCAAAAGCTTTTCTTTTTCGACATCATCATGGGTGTTTAAGTATCTGCGAATCAAAAGAGCTGGTTCTGCAGCAGCTGGGAAGATATTTGGATTTTCAATCCCCATGTCTTCTAAATATTTGACCGTATCAGGGATAGTTTCGTTGGCGATATCATCATCTTCCTCGTCATACGCGTCTAATTTATTGATGACGAACATAAATCTTTCTCGTGATTGCTTTCCACCAACGCTCATGCTTTTTGCTATTTTTCTTAAAAAAGCATCTTGCGCATCGTCGTGAAGTTTACCGCCGTTCATAACAAAGAGTACCAACATTTTCGAGGACTGGTCAAGGGCTTTTGCGGTAACTAATCCATGCTTCTTATCTCGTGAGTTATCTGGGCCAGGAGTATCAATCAATACCAATGATACTTCTTCAGAAGTAACAAATGGAATATTGCCACTTACTTGCACTTCGCTTACATCAGGATTTCTGTTTAATGCCATCATTGTCTTGTAATCAAGCACAGAGTAATGTTCAGTTTCTGTTTTATTTACATCAACAGCGGTAGCTTTGAATGTGTCATCATCATCGTCTTGAATTTTGGTTATAGTTGCTGTACAGGCCCCTTGCTTTGAGGGCATAAGCTTTCTGCCTAACAACGCGTTGATTAAAGTTGATTTACCAGCACTCATTGTCGCAACAACATTAACCTCCAAAAGCTCATTGAAGGCTAATTCAAAAGCATTTGAAACAGCAGGGGATTGAAGTTCTTCAAAAGGAAGTTTTCGTACTCGTTCAAAAAGATTACGAATATCATTTTCTTTATCTCCAAATTCTTTTGCAGGCATTTTTTTTGCTTTGAAGTGAATATTGCTCTTTTCAGCAATTTTTATTGCAGCCAGTAAGTCTTGGTAATCGAGTTCTGTACCAAAGAAAGTAAGGTCAAACTCGTTATCGTTGTATTCTTCAGCAAGCAAAGACGGAGCTTGATCAACCCACAATTGGAATCTTTGGTTTAGAAACTGATTTAGTTTGCTATTTTGTTTTGGTTCTTCGCCATTAACGGTGATGGTTGATACAACCTTGTATGGGTTGTACTTAATTATTACATCTAACATTAGTTAGCCCTCCTTAGTTAAATTTAAAATCAATGTTTCAAATCCTGGTAAACCGGTATTAATATATGCAGACCATATATTATCGAAATTGGCTGACAACCAGGTCGTATCATTCTTCGAAGATATTTTCTCAACTGCTGGATAAAGGACACTCAATTCCAATTCCTTATCTTGAAACATTTCGACATAAGTTGCACATGCCTTTTTATCATTGGTAGATAAAACAGAACCATATAGTGCTTGCTTTATTAGCATACCTGCTTTGGCAGAGATAGGACAAACAACCGGTTCTTGAAAACCTATATCAGTTAAATGTTCTTTGATGTTTGTGACAATCTCTGAAACAGAATCATCCTCAAAATCACATGAATCCATCATGTTCACAACAAATACAATTCGATTGTAGTTGACTTTGTTCTTAATAAATGATAAATGAGCATAATCACCTTCAGAACCATAATTTTCTACTGGAATAACATAGACCAAGATGTCTGTTGAACTGCTTGTTAATTCGGTACGAGCTATTTTTTTGTGTTGTGGGTTCTGAGAGGAATTAACACCAGGAGTATCAACTAATGTGACCCGTTGGCTCGTAAGAGGAGACAAAAAAAAGCTATTTATATTACAAGGAATCTCCCTACCTTTGGTAAATTCTCGAACATCACTTTCAGCTTGAAGTTGCATTACTTGTTCATTATAGAAGATGTTACAATAAGTTCCTTTTGTTGGACTTGTAATAAACTTCATGATAGTTGCGGTGCAAGCGGCCTTTTTTGCGTATGAAAGTTCCTTGCCTATAATTGCGTTGATTAGTGTGGATTTTCCAGCACTCATGGTAGCAGTAAAGGTTATATTTCGATTGTGTGAGTTAATATAAGCTCTTGCTCGATTCCACTCAGTTATCATTTCATGAGTAATTAGTTTCCTGCTTGCAAAATCTGATTCACACAAGTACATTTTTTGTTTCATAGAGTCCAGAGTGTTGTGGTATCGGCTGTTTACAGTTTTTTTAAGTTCATCACAAATTTTTTCGCCAAGAACTTCATCATTGATTGCTAAAATGAAAAGGCAATCATATAAAAATAAATATCTGTAAGAGAATAGTCGAAATGGAGTAAAGCGTTTTTTCATTATTACCCCAGTAAGTTTAGTAACCTGTTCGTCAGGCAAAAAAACGTCTGAAAGATCATTTTTTCCCAACAACGCTATATAAAAAGCTTTCAATCTATACAAGACAATTTGATCATCGGGGCAAAATTTGTCGGCATAGAATTTAAGTAAAGATATGTATTTCTTTTTCAAATCTTCCTTTTCGGATATCAATGGATGTTGTATTTGCGGATAGCAAATGTCATATCCTTCAAGTGTATTCATATCAAATCATCCCTCCCATCAAATGAGTTCAATCATATTGCCTTGGCTTCTCAGCCACATTTTTATTCCGTTTCCATAAACCTCAACCCGAACTGTATAAACTCCATCTTTTTCCGATAAAATCTCCGCCGTGGGCAGCCTGTCTAAAACAGACTCAATTGACGGACCACTGTATTCAAACGTTACCTTTTGCAGCTCTCCTGAATACATAAACTGCACACGTTTACGAAATTCTCCGTCATCAAACCTATCTTTATACGGCACATAGAATTTGCTGTTTGTCCCACATAATTCACTGAGTCTATCCACACGAAATACCGTTGGGAAATCCTTACTGTCATCAGCCATAAAGCCGATAATATAAAAGTAGTATTTCGAAAACATAATCGCAACAGGTTTGACTTCATGTTCACGCTGTGTGCCATCTTGACGGCAATAGGTAAAGCGGACGATTTCATTTTTTGTTATGTATTTTGATAGCTCCCATAAGATACTCAAGAGCTTTTTGCCATTTTTCAATGGGATATAACAAAACTGCTCATTGCGTATCATATCCTCAACCTGCTTACGCTCATTTGGAGCTACCTGCATTAACAGCTTGGATAGCAATGGGCTTAATTCTTCCTTGCAAAATGCACGGCTTTCCAAAAGGATTTTGCAGACTGCTAATACCTCTTGGTTGCTCAACCATTCTCGTTCCATGCGTACTAAAAAATAACCCCCACGCACTCGGTCATATTTTATAGATACCTCGCCTTCGGCAAAGTGTGTATCTGCAAGATATGCCCTAAGGTCGTCTATATCACGCTGAATGGTTTTTTCCGTTACATTGAATTGTGCAGCAAGAGAAAGCTTAGTAATCAACTCACCCTTGTTCAACATTTCATATATGCTTAGCAATCGAAATCCCTTGTTGCCGTTATAGTCAATGGTCACCATCTACGCCCCCCTTTATCTACATTATACATAGTGAGATGGACACATAAGGGGAATATAAAAGATTATTGCTGTAAATTATCTTTTTTAAACTCCAATACATCTCCAATACCGCAATTTAGCTCTTCACAAATCTTTCGAATGATAGACATGGATACTTCCTCATCGTTCCGCAGCTTTGTAAAGGTACTGGATGCAATACCAGTTCTATGTCGTAACTCGGTTTTTCCTATTTTCAAATCAATAAGCAGCTTCCACAGCTTGTTATAGCTAATTTTCATGTATACACTTCCATAATTTTTATTATACAACGAATTAACTCAAATTTCCACAAACCTCTTATTAATTTGCAGCAATGTTTAATTAAATACAGTCGAACTTCGATGAAATCTCATTAAGTTTATGTAGCTATTCCTTCCCTTCTGTGGTATGTTGTTGAATCAAAGGAGAGCGAGAATATGCCAATACGATTAGATGACCTATACCACCACTTTTGCAACAAGCAGGGATTTACAGACCGAATGCTTTCCGTTGAAGAAAACAGTAAGAATTTCATTGACGGACTTTCAGAAGCAGATGGAAAAGCAGTCTTGCGAATTATTGATGAACTCGAAATGATTTGTAACTATCAAAGCAAGGCGAGCTTTATCCAAGGCTTTGGGCTTGGAATGGAGCTGACAACTGAATTGCAAAACTACAAAGGCCACAGTCTTGAGAAACAACTCAATGACTGTGGTCAATTTTTTATGCCGAAGGGAGAAATCGATGTTGAAAAAGAAAATTAAAATTACCACAAAAGCAGTATCAGTAGCAATCATTTCTCTGCTGCTGATTACGATGCACAACCAGCCACCGAAAGAGCCACTAATCCCCGACACAAGCCCCGTGTCCGCATCCTTAGAACTTGGTAGGGATAACACCCCACCCACAGAAAACAAAGCCGTTGTAGCTGACGCCCCCCCGAAATCAGCACTCAAAACCCGCCTCAGGACACCACCCCAACAGAAACCGATTTTAAACCGCCAAACAAGGCTGACAGCAAGGCAGTTTTAACTGAGAGCAGCACTGCGAGGGATGACCCCACCCCAACACCTGCACCCTAAAAAAACAATACTGCAGCCACGGCATCTGAGCCTAAGATGGACAACACCCGAACAGTAGACGGTCAAAAGCAGGTTTACTTTTTAGGTTTCGGCTGGATTGACGATAACGAGGAACCCAACGAATGTATCTATGTAGAGAACATGTACGAAAACGGAAATAAAATCGGCATCATGGGTGGAACAACGGTAGGCAGCGACGGTGACATCAATAAAATGGTAGGGCGAATGGATTAGTCGGATATTACGCAGAACAACAGGCAAGGATGATCAAACGGTTCATCCTTGCCTGTTTTTCCATCTTTCCTTTTGGTTGATATTTTAGTATACTTATTCTATCAACATAAATTGGAGGTGTGCTATGTCTAAAAATTTATTTGACCTTGATAGAGTGCCAACAATAGAGGAATTGCGTGAATTCTTTCATGAAAATGATTTTAGCACGGCAACCTATCGAGATATTGACTATGATAAAATGGATGCAGATGATATCGAAGCTTTAGAATACATTAAAGGTTTTATGGGCGAAAAATGGGACGAGCTTTCTCGTGACATGGGACTGAAGTCTGACCCGGCTTACTACGGAAAAGATAATCCGCTGATTGCCATGCGTGACAGTATGGGAAATCTCGCAGCTACTGGAGGAAATGCCGGAGCGTGCCGAAGAATTACTTAGCGATTTTACAACTGCGGAAGATTGGGAAAGCCCTGAGGCGTTAGCAGCCAGAGCAGACAATATGTTAAGCAATGCAGTTAGCACATTGATGCAAACCATGTATTATGAAAAAGTTGCAAAGGTAATTGCAGAAAACCCAGCCTACGAAGATTTTGTCCATGGTAAGCCCAACAATTTTCGTGCTAAGGATTTTGATAGAAAGTGGAATCATACAAGAGCCACCATCAAGATTGACTCTCTTGATGAATTGCAGACCAATGACGATGGCGAGATAATGGAGCTAAACATCGGTGATGCAAATGCCGATGTTTTTGAACAGGTCAGCAGCAAACTCACCGAGGAAACTTTTTGGAGTAAACTTACCGAAGATGATAAAAGCATTCTGCTTATGAGAATGGATGGCAAAACGCAGAAAGAGATTGCAGAGCATCTTGGTTATAAAAATCATAGTGCAGTTACCAAAAGAATAAAAAAGCTAAAAGAGTTATTTTTAGCATGTACGTAATAGAATGCCTGTCGATAAATTTCGATGGGCATTTTCTTTGTCAAAATTATTTTTCTAACCGCAGGAACATTTTGTTATTCTCGTGTCGTTAGAAAGTATAGGAAACAGAAAATCCTTACACTCATCTGAAAAAGATGGGTGTTTTTTTGTTCTCAAAAATCAAACAAAGGAGATTGAAATGAAAGAATTTAATACAATGACCGGCGAAGAAATTATGAATACCCCCTTACCGCAAACAAATTTTGTAGTGTCAGAGCTATTGCCAACAGGAGTTCACATCTTAGGAGGTGCTCCGAAAATCGGCAAGAGCTGGCTTATGCTTTGATGTGCTTGCAGATTTCAAAAGGTGAAAAGGTTTGGACTACGACACGAGGAAAGGCACCGTTCTGTATCTGTGCTTAGAAGATAGCTACACAAGAATACAATACAGGCTGTTTGAAATCACCGATGATGCCCCTGACAATTTACACTTTTCAGTGATGGCTGAAAATGTTGAAAATGGTCTTGCCGAGCAGATTGAAGCCTTTGTTTCTCGCTATGAGAATACAAACTTAATTGTAATTGACACACTGCAAAACATTTGTATGGTGAGCGATGGCAGCAATAACTATGCGGACGATTACAGAGAACTGAAAATTCTCCGTGAAATTTCAAATAAACATAATATTACAATTTTACTTGTTCACCATTTGCGAAAATCAAAGTAACCGCCCAATAATGTACTGACCCCAAAAAGT
>CALMXN010000110.1 GCA_937871145.1 uncultured Clostridia bacterium | reverse complement strand
TTTTCTTTAATATGCGAAAAATAATGGACAGACAATCATAAAAAATGGTAAAATAGATATAGCAAAGCTGACCTCGTGAAGAAGTCTGAAAAAAGTATTCAATTTACAATAATCGGTGGTGAAAGTCCACATCTGACAATGCGTTCACTCCCGCAATCTGGACATTTTCTTATGCTTCTGCCTAGCAACTTTTCAACTAATTCAAAAGCAGTAAGTTTGTTTTTCTGAATTATTGGAGTATGCGTCTGAAGCTTGCAAATTTTTAGTTTTGACATTTTGTTTTTGTTTCCTAGCAGCCCGTAATGCCGGATTTTCATAAAGCCATGAGGTAGAATATGCATGAGAAATCTTCTGATAAATTCTTCGGCAGAAATTGTCATAACTTTTTTCTTTGAGTTATCTTTGTAGTCCCGCCATCTGAATGTGACAAAACCATTTTTTATTGCAAGAATCCTGTTGTTCGAAATTGCAACTCTATGAGTGTATCTGCCAAGATATTCAACAACACAAGTAGCAGTTTTGAACGGTGGTTTGCAGTAAACAATCCATTCCTTTTTGTAGCAACCATCAATCAAATCTGCAAAAGCAAACGGATTGGAGTTATTAAAAAATTCAAGTTTTGCATCTTTTAAGAGAGCGAGAAACTTACCTCTGAATTTGTGTGACAGCACTTTAATCGGTAGTAAGAATTTCTTTCGGGAGTTTACCCATTTTCCAACAGAGTTTAGCCCTCCGCCTGCCATAACACAATGAATGTGTGGATGAAAGCAAAGATTTTGCCCCCATGTGTGAAGAATAGATGTAAAACCTATTTTAGCACCTAGATATTTCTTGTCAGCACAAAGTTCCTGTAAAGTTTCTGAAACAGCTTGAAACAGAATGTTGTAACAGACTTTCTGATTTTGATAAATAACTGTGTTTAACTCACTAGGTAAAGTAAACACAATGTGAAAATATCCGACGTTAAGCAGATTGGCTTTCTGTCCTTCAATCCAGCGTTCTTTAGCGAGAGTCTGACATTTGGGGCAATGTCGGTTGCGGCAGGAATTGTAGGAAATTTGCGTACTGCCACAGTTTTCACATACGTCACGATGCCCTCCTAAATCAGCAGTTCTGCATTTAGAAATTGCTGAAAATGCTTTGGATTGCACATAAGAAAGCTTATGTTTTTGCAGATATTCTTCACCGTATAGGTTAAAGATATCCTGAACCTCAGGCATTATCTTTTACCTGATTGTCAGTTAAAGTATCAAGAGGACTTTTCACATCATCCTGAATATTCTGAAGATGCAGATAAAAAGCAGTTGTCTGAAGGAAAGTATGACCTAGAAGTTCTTTTATTCGATAGATTTCCATACCCGACTCCAGCAGATGTGTTGCAAAACAATGCCGTAGGGTGTGAGATGAATATGTATCTGAAAGACCAGCACGTATTCTGTATTTACTAAAAGCATTTACCACAGAGCGTGTTGTCAGGATATGCTTGTCTTTTGACCTTGCATAGAACAAGTATCCTTCTGGGTGGCTTGGACGATACTTCTTCCAATATTCCCTTAGCAGTTCAAGATTACGCTCTGATAAAAGCGTATATCTGTCTTTGTTGCCTTTTCCTTTTTGAATATAAATACGCATGCCAATACTGTCAATATCCTGCACACGAAGCTTAACAATTTCTGAAATGCGAAGTCCTGAACCGTAAATTGTTTCAAACATAGCTCTATCACGCAAATTGTCAATTACACTAAGAAACTTTATAATATCCGTTTTGCTCATTAAGTCAGGGAATTCACGGTAGTGATGCTGCCTAGGTATTAGGCGGCAATTAACATTTCTCTCAAGAATTGCACCAAAAATGAACCGTAATGCGCTATTGTTGATATTAACCGTTCCTGAGGATTTTTCCTGGTCAATTAAATACAGCAAATATTCTCGTATTTCTCTTTCTCCCATGCTTTCAATCGGACGATTTTCATAATACAGTGAGAAACGTTGCAATACACCCAGATACTCTGCCTGAGTGTGGTGAGAAAAACCTCGCAGCTTAAATTCTTCTTTAGCTTTAAATATGATTTCTTCATTTGTCATTGTCATTCTCCTTCAAAATATATTCACCTTGCGGTGTAATTTCATTTTAATGGAGTTTTTATAAAAAGAAAACTGCCGATAAATCGACAGTTTAGGCTACATGCTTGGTTTAAGTTGCTGAAGCCACCGCGACAGCGGTTTTGTGCTATGTTGATAGCGATGAGGCTGAAGGCCTCTTCCTTTTACATAAAATAAATCATAGAGCAATATCAGTCCTGCTCCAAGTGCAAGGATACTTGCCGTATAATTGTACGACGGTGAGCAGTTTGTTGGGTCAGTGTTCTTGCAAAAGTACTGTCTTGCAAGCATGCAGAAGAAGCATAGTGCGATAATTGCTAATACATTTCCCGACAGCCTGAATGGGAACATATCAGGGAAATTATCAAGATTTTCAGGACAGCATTCTGCTGCGATAACCTGTTTCTCCTGAACATTTACTGTGTAATATGCAATGGCTATTGCTAAAATTAATAATAATATGTATTGTTTGCTCTTTCCTATTAAGCACAGGGATTGTTTTGCCGAATCGGATAGCTGACATTGATTTACGCTATTTACGCTATTTACGCTGTTTTTCATTCAATCACCTTCCAAAAAGTTTTAATATATAGTATGAATTTAAATATATATGTGTTACAGTAATTTTTTTTCATTAGACAAGCGAAAATGTAAAAAATATAGTGTATAATTAAATAAATTAGAAAGTGGGGTGAAGTTATGCTTTCAGAAAACGATTTGAAGTTTTTTGGCGAAAACATTTCCTTCTGGAGCAGTCTTTCTGACAAGGAAAAGAAAGAAATACAAGAATCATCATACAGGACGAGCTATAAAAGTGGTGAGCTTATCTACAGCTCTGACAGTGAGTGTCTCGGGCTTGTTCTTGTTTTGAGCGGGCAACTTCGTGCTTTTATAGATTCTGATGAGGGAAAGCAGATTACATTATACAGGCTCCTTGATTATGATGTATGTATAATGTCGGCTTCCTGTAAAATAAAAAATTTCAATGCCGCTATCTCAATAATGTCTGAAAAACCAACTCAGGTAATAATTCTTCCTATGACGCTTTTTAATGCACTTGATGAAACCAACATTGCAGTAAAGGACTTTGCGCTTGAGCATATGTCCGCAAGTTTTTCTGAAGTAATGTGGGTTTTTGAGCAGTATGTTTTCGGCTCGGCAGCAAAAAGGCTTGCGTGCTTTTTAAGAGAACATTCTTCACTTGAGGGAACAGATACACTTGAACTGACTCACGAATTCATAGCAAACGACATTGGTACTGCAAGAGAAGTCGTAACAAGGCTCCTCAAGCACTTTGCATTGGACGGTATAGTATCTCTTGCAAGGGGAAGTATAAAAATTGAAAACAGAAAGAAGCTTGAAAGCTTTTGCAGTTAAGTGATTTTGTCACAGAACTTTCCATTTGTTTTGTATATAATAGC
This sequence comes from uncultured Clostridia bacterium, assembly GCA_937871145.1. Lineage (GTDB taxonomy): Bacteria > Bacillota > Clostridia > Oscillospirales > Ruminococcaceae > SZUA-444. The sequence goes on along the minus strand of CALMXN010000110.1, from coordinate 6,320 downwards.
ATCAGGAGGACAGGAAAATGAGAGATGTCATTGTAATAGGCAAAGGCCCGGCTGGAATTTCAGCCGCTATATATCTTAAAAGAGCGGGTATTGATGTCCTTGTTATAGGAAAAGACTTAGGTGCTCTTGAAAAAAGTGAAAAAATTGAAAATTTCTATGGTCTTGATGAACCTCTTTCAGGAAAAAAGATTGTTGAAAAAGGAATTGCTCAGGCAAAAAGCTTTGGGGTTGAAGTTGTCACGGACGAAGTAACTTCAATCACAAAGGAAGAAAACTTTATTGTTAGTGCTGTGAGCGAAACATATGAGGCAAAAGCAGTACTTATTGCAACAGGAAAATCAAGAACAAGTGTTGATATAAAAGGTTTTGAAGAATTCAAGGGCAAGGGGATTTCCTTCTGTGCTGTATGTGACGGATTTTTTTATCGGAACAAAAAAATTGCAGTTATCGGCAACGGTGACTATGCAATGAATGAGTTAAACGAGCTTCGTAATTTCACAAAAGATATAATTCTTTTCACAGACGATAAGAAGCTAACAACTGAATTTCTTCCACAGGGAGTACCAATATGCACAGATAAAATCACAGAATTTTATGGTGATGATAAAATAAAAGGCATTACTGCCGGAAATACTAATTATGATGTTGATGGTGTATTCGTTGCAGTAGGAACAGCTTCAGCTTCTGATTTTGCAATGAAGATGGGCGTTTTTACTGAAAATCAGAATATTATTGTCGATGAAAATTATATGACAAATATTGAAGGGCTGTATTCTGCCGGTGATGCAATAGGTGGATTCCTTCAGATAGCAAAGGCGGTTTCCGACGGAGCACACGCATCAAGGAGTATAATTAAATACATTAAGAATAAAAATAAGGAGAAGATATTATGGCAATAAACATAACAAATGAAAATTTCGAACAAGAAGTAATGAAGTCTGATTTACCTGTACTGGTTGACTTCTGGGCACCATGGTGTGGCCCTTGCAGAATGGTTGGACCGATTGTTGAAGATGTTGCTGAAGAACTTGAGGGCAAGGCAAAGGTTTGCAAGGTTAATGTCGATGAAGAACCTGATCTTGCTTCACAGTTCAAGGTAATGAGCATCCCGACACTTGCTGTAATAAGAGATGGTAAGATTGAAAAGATTGAAGTCGGGGCAAAGAATAAAGAAGCAATCAAGACAATGCTTGGATTTTAAATTTTAACTCCCTGTAAGATTTACGGGGAGTTTTTTGTTTATATTTACTAAAAATATGTAATCGGTTACAAATAATTTGTTATTTAATTGACATAATTTTTTTTTTGGGATAGTATTTATGTATATAAAACTGGAAAAGAGGACGAATATGAAGAGATTTCTATCATTGTTCTTGGCATTCTGTATGTTGCTTCTCGTTGCTTGTAAGGACGAACCAAAGAAGAAGGATACAAGCTCTGTAGTCAACAAAAAAGAAGAAAAGCCAAAGATTACTGAACTTATTATTGATGGTGATTTTGCTGATGGCAGTGCATTAAAATGGAGTAAATACCTGAATGGTGGAGAATGCAGTGTTTCGGCATCAGATAAGGCAATGAATGTTGACATTACGAGTACCGGTCCTGTTGAACACGGAGTACAGATTTATCAGGATACATATCAGATTAATCAGGGCTGTAAGTACAGAATTTCTTTTGATGCAAAGTCAACAATTGACAGAGCAATTGAAGTAAGACTTCAGATAAATGGTGGGGATTACCACGCTTACGCTAAGCTTGACGCTAATTTAACATCTGAAATGAAAAACTATTCACTCGATTTTGATATGATAGAAAATACTGACCCTGCACCTCGTTTCGCTTTGAATCTCGGTCAGCCAAAAAATTCAAAAGCAAAACTGGGAGCACATACTATAACTTTTGATAATATTTCAATCAAACTTCTTGATGAGAGCAAGAAGGTTGAACTTCCGCCAAACCCTAACCTTCGTGATATAAATGTCAATCAGGTAGGTTATCTTCCAAACGCAGAGAAGATTGCAGTTTTCAGAGGCAAAATGAAGGATAAGGAATTCCAGGTAGTAAATGCTGAAACAAAAAAGCAAGTTTACAAAGGAAAAATCAGCAAGAGCTTCAAGAACGAAACCTCAGATGAAACAAACTGGTACGGTGATTTTTCAAAGGTAACCGAATCAGGTAAATATTATGTCGAGACAAAGAGTCTTGGCAAGTCATATGAATTTGAAATAGGTAATGATATTTATTCATCTGCTTCAAAAGATGTTCTGAAAATGCTGTATATGCAGAGATGCGGAACAAATCTTGATGCAAAATATGCAGGTGATTTTGCTCACAAGGCTTGCCATACTACAAAAGCAAAAATATACGGAACAAATGATTATATTGATGTTTCAGGCGGCTGGCACGATGCCGGTGACTACGGAAGATATGTTGTTGCTGGTGCAAAATCAGTAGCTGACCTTATGCTTGCTTATCAGTTCAATTCTTCTGCATTCGGTGATGATTTAGGAATCCCTGAAAGCGGAAACGGAGTTCCTGATATTCTTGATGAGGCTCGCTATGAGCTTAACTGGATGATGAAAATGCAGAACCAGTCAAATGGTGGAGTTTATCATAAGGTAACATGTGCTGACTTCCCTGGAACCGTTATGCCTGAAAATGAAAAAGAACAGCTTATAGTATGCAAGGTATCAGATGCGGCTACTGCTGATTTTGCAGCTTCAATGGCTCTTGCATATGAAACCTACAAGAATGTAGATTCTGCATTTGCTGGAAAATGCCTTGCAGCTTCAAAGAAGGCATGGGAGTATGTTGGTTATAGAAAACAGCTTGTTGCCTTTAGCAATCCAACTGATATCAAGACAGGTGAATACGGCGATGGAAGTCTTGTAGATGAAATGATGTGGGCTGATGCACAGTTATTCAAGGTAACAGGCGATGCTAAGTACCTCAATCATTTTAAGGAAATATACAATTACGGTTATATCGGACTTGGATGGGCTGATGTCGGCGGATATGGACAATTTGCTATTCTTTCAACAGACAAGTCAAAGATCGGTGAAGATTTCTATAAGAGTGTTAAGGACGCATTTGAAGAAAACGCCGGATTTATTATAAGCGATATAAGTAGTGACGGATATAAGGTTTCAATAGGCGAACAGTATCCATGGGGAAGCAATATGGTTGTCGCTAATAATTCTATGTTCCTCATTATGGCTAATAAGATTAATGCTGACAGCAAAAATATTGATAATGCATTAAACAATATCAACTATATTTTCGGAACAAATCCGATGTCTACATCTTATGTAACAGGTATTGGTGATGTTTCACCAAAAGGAACTCACCACAGACCGTCACAATTCCTGAAAAAATCTATGAAGGGTATGCTTGTCGGTGGTCCTGACAGTGCACTCGAAGATCCATATGCAAAGGTAGTGCTGAGAGATACACCACCGGCGAAATGTTATGTCGATGATGAAAAGAGCTATTCCTGCAACGAAATAACGATCTATTGGAACTCTCCTCTTATCTTCGCACTTGCAAACGCAAAAAAATAATATAATAAACAATAAAAAACAACGCCACAAAAGTGACGTTGTTTTTTTTATGTAAAATGACAAAGAAGAAATCTTAATAAGTTAAGCGCTTTGCTCGTCCATTATAAATTTTTCTATGACGTGTGCGATACCGTCATTATCATTTGACAACGTAATATAGTTGCTTGCTGCTTTTACGGCTGGCTGTGCATTTCCCATAGCAACACCAAGGCCGGCATATTCAATCATCGATACATCGTTAAAGCCATCACCACAGGCAATCATCTCATCTTTTGTAAGACCAAGATAGTCAAGAAGCTTACCAAGGGAATATGCTTTGTCAATGTTCTTTGGCATAATTTCAAGGAAGAATGGCTCAGAGCGAAAAGCGTTGAATCTGTTTCCGAGACGTTCGCAAACTTTTGGTTCGATTTTTTCTAAATATTTTCCGTCTCCGAGCATAAGAAATTTAGGTACGTCATGTTTGATATATTTAATGAGGCTGTCAACAGTCTTGCATTTAACTTTGTTTATCTTACATTCAATTTCCAGGAATTCATCTGAGTTTTCACAAATAATATTGTTGTCGGAATATGTAAGAATGTTGAGGCCGAATTCTTTTGATAGATTATATATTTCAGAAACATCTGATTGAGGGATTACCTTTTCATAGATCACTTCGCCTGTTTTGCAGTCCGTAATTCTTCCACCATTAAAGGATAGAATATAACCGCCAAGCTTATCAAGCCCGATTTCATTTGCTACAGGCATTACTCCGCAGGTCGGTCTGCCAGATGCTAACACAACTGTCACACCATTATTTATTGCGGCTGTGATGGCTTTTTTTGTTTTAGGCGAAACTTCTTTTTTCGAATTGTTAAGTGTCCCATCGATGTCAAGAACAAGAACCTTAAATTTCATAATAACCTCTCTGAATATCAATCTATCTGCATTATAACATCCTTATTGAAGTTGCACAAGTACCCAAAGGCAATTTTGGTTATAATAACAAAACGATACAAAGAAATATCTTATATTTTGGTAAAAATAATTTTATTACATAAGATCGTGCAATTTTAAAATAATAATTTCAAGGCAATAAAGAGTGAATAAAAATTTTCATAATATCAATACTAAAATATAATTGCATTTTTGAGATATACAGGTTCGCATAAAATATAAAAAGCAACTTGTTTTTATAAATTATATTTCCATAAAAGGCAGAAGTTTTTTTAAGTATATCAGACCGCTTGTTTTAGTAATGTTGACGTCTTTCTCGTTAATATGCAAAGAAAATAATACTTGTTTTGGGATTGATATTTACTTTTGAGGTGCAGATATTAATACAGGACAAACAACAAAAAAGGAGTATTATAATGAGAAGGATTGTTCGCACATTTTCAGCATTTATAATTTTAGCAATTGTTTTAGTAAGTGCTCTTACAGGATACTATATTTATTATCTGCCAAACAGCTATTATGTTAGTAATGGTAGCAGGCTCGAACTATCCTGCGCTTTTGACATAAAGTCAAAGGGAAACAATGTAACGCCCGCAAGCTTTGGTGACAAAGGAGTAATGGGCTCAAAGGTTACGCTGAAACTATTCGGGGTTGTTCCGATAAAAGAAGTAAGTGTAAGAAATGTTGACGCGCCACTTGTTATTCCTGGCGGAAATCCATTCGGGATAAAGCTTATTACTGAAGGTGTAATGGTAATCGGACTATCAGAAGTCGATTGCTGTGAAGGTAACATAAGCCCTGCTGAAAAAAGCGGAATAAAGGCAGGAGATATCATTGTATCAATTAACGGTAACAAAATCACGTCAAAGGAATCAATAGCTGACGCTGTCATGAGAAGTCAGGGCGAAAAGCTTGTTATAAATGTAAAACGAAATTCGAAGCTTCTTACTTTTGAAGTTTTGCCAAAATATTCGCTTTCAGATTCCTGCTATAAAAGTGGTATGTGGGTTCGTGACAGCTCAGCTGGAATTGGAACAATTACTTTTTATGATCCGAACACAAAAATGTTCGGCGGACTCGGACACCCTGTCTGTGACGTTGATACCGGTGAAATTCTGCCTCTCCATTCAGGTGAGGTAGTACCAGTGACAATCAACGGACTTAATAAAGGTAGATCAGGTCAGCCTGGTGAGCTTGTCGGCTCATTCATTTCATCTTTCTCAATGGGAAGCTTACTTTTAAATAATCAGTCAGGTTTGTTCGGCGAGCTTGATTCCCCTCCAAACAAGTCATATTCGATGCCGATAGCATATAAGCAGGAAGTTAAAAAAGGGAAAGCTACAATTCTCACTACCTTAAAAGGTAATACCCCAAAGGAATATGAAATTGAAATAGAAAAGGTTGATTTTAAAGGTAATGAACTGTCAAAGAATATGATAATTAAAATTACTGACACTGAACTTCTTGAGCAGGCAGGTGGTATACTTCAGGGCATGAGTGGCAGTCCTATTATCCAGAATGGCAAAATTGTCGGTGCGGTAACACACGTTTTTGTAAATGATCCGACAAGAGGTTATGGAATTTTTTCAGAAACCATGTATAACTATACACGAAAACTGGCAGATAACGCGGCATAATATGTTAAAAATATATTATTTTTAGCACATATTAACAATTAGCAATTGATAATATTATAATAATTATAGAAATTTTGTATTAGATATTGATATTTTATGAACGAAAATTTATAATATATTAATATGAGCATATATATAAAAGGAATCGTGTCGGAATAAAATAGGAAAAAATGTAAAATTATTA
>CALMXN010000109.1 GCA_937871145.1 uncultured Clostridia bacterium | reverse complement strand
GTTCCAACCAGCTAATATAACATCACCCTTATTTACTTTTTTCACAAATTCTGTATCGATATCCTCCATACAATGAAGAGCAAGTTCGTTTGCATCAGGTGTATTCAGATAACGCGCAGGGATAATAACATCTGTATCAACGTTATCGGCATATTTAAAAACTTTTCCTTGTGTATTCATTGCTCACGCCTCCTTATATTCGGTAATATAACCTGTGAGTGCACTGGCGGCGGCTGTATGTGGTGAAGAAAGGTATACTTCACTATCCACATGGCCCATACGACCGACAAAGTTACGGTTAGTGGTAGCAATACAGCGTTCACCTGCTGCCAGAATTCCCATATATCCACCGAGGCATGGCCCACAGGTAGGCGTGGAAACAACTGCTCCTGCATCGATAAAAGCAGTATACCAGCCACGTTCAACACATTCACGAAGAATCTGCATAGTTCCAGGAATGATGATGCAACGAATACCATCAGCAATCTGCTTGCCTTTTATGATGTTATAGGCGGCCTCCATATCCTCAACTCTGCCGTTTGTACAGCTCCCGATTACGACCTGATCTATTTTTATATCGTGAAGTTCACTTGCTGGATGGGTATTTTCGGGAAGATGCGGACAAGCCACTGTAGGAACAATCTTGCTCAGATCAATGTCAACTGTCTTTTCATATTCTGCATCATCATCTGCATTATAAACCACAGGCTCACGCTTGCTTCTGCCTTTAAGGTATTCGAAAGTTACATCATCCACAGGGAAAATCCCGTTTTTAGCACCTGCTTCAATAGCCATATTACAAATGCACAGACGATCATCCATTGAAAGTGTTTTAACGCCATCACCGACAAATTCCATACTCTTATACAGTGCGCCGTCAACACCAATCATTCCAATAATTGTGAGGATAACATCCTTACCACTGCAGTTTTTTGAAAGCTTGCCGGTAAGATTAAATTTAATTGCAGACGGTACCTTGAACCAAGCCATACCCTTTGCCATGCCTGCCGCCATATCAGTGGAGCCGACACCTGTGGAAAATGCGCCAAGTGCACCGTAGGTACAGGTGTGACTGTCTGCACCGATAATGCAGTCACCGGCAGTTACAACACCCTGTTCAGGGAGAAGTGCGTGTTCAATTCCCATTTTTCCCACATCATAAAAATGGCTCACGCAATGACAGGAAGCAAACTCACGGCAAGTTTTTGACTGCTCTGCTGCCTTGATATCCTTGTTAGGTACAAAATGGTCAAGAACAATAGCTATCTTATCCTTGTCAAAGACCTTATCAAATCCCGCTTTTTTAAATTCATTTACTGCAACAGGTGTAGTAATATCATTTCCGAGAACAATATCGAGTTTAGCGCTGATGAGCTGACCAGCAACCACATTATCAAGCCCAGCGTGAGCTGCAAGAATTTTCTGTGTCATTGTCATTCCCATTGTTATTCCCACTCCTTTTCTGCAATTATCTCAACCTCAACCAAAGCACCCTTTGGGAGAGCCTTTACTGCCACGCATGAACGTGCAGGTTTGCTGACAAAATACTCAGCATAGACCTCGTTAAATGCTGTAAAATCAGCCATATCATTAAGATAACATACCGTTTTCACTACATTTTCAAAAGTTACTCCAACAGCTGATAGCACTGCCTCTATATTTTTACAGACTCTGTGAGTCTGCTCTGTAATTGTATCTCCCTCCAATAGTCCTGTTTCAGGATTAAGAGGAATCTGTCCAGAGGTAAAAATAAGATTACCTGTGACTATTGCCTGTGAATACGGGCCAATTGCCGCTGGCGCCTTTTCGGTCTGAATTTTTCTGCTCATAACTTTACTCCTTTCAGAATTGCACTAACTCCCGTTGCCTTTTCCTCATCGGACAGAATAGCAATTTTATATGCTTTGAGATGAAAAAGCCACACACCAGAAAGTGTATGGTTATTAGATATTGGAGCTGGTGGCGTGACTCGAACACGTGACCTGCTCATTACGAATGAGCTGCTCTACCAACTGAGCTACACCAGCATTATTCAATTATATAATTTGCTATAATTTTTGTCAAGAATTATACACCTCTCATTATGCAATTTGTATTTGTATTCTGTAAATAATTGTGGTATAATCTGAAGTATAATGTAGAATCTTAGGAAGGACTAATCAAATGCAAAGAGAAAATAAAAAATCAAAAGGTCATAAGCTGCTTACTGCAGTTATTATCTTGCTTATATTAATCATTATTGCAACGCTCGGCGGCTCATTCTTCTTTACACAGAAACATACTGCCCCTTCGGTTTTCGGCTATAACGTTTTTGTTATGAACGGGAAAGGCATGGAGCCTTCGTTAAAAGACAAAAGTGCTATTATAACAAAAGTCGGTGTTATGCCTGAAAAGGGTGAGGTTGCACTATGCAAGCTTAAATTATCAGGCAACGACAATATTGTTTCAGTTCTTCGTGTTGTTGAAATACAGGAAGCCAACGGCAGCACTCAGTATTACCTCAAAAGCGATAAGGGTGCAGACTCAGATGTAATTATTGCTCAGAAGAATGAAATTATCGGAAAAGCTGACATTGAAATACCTTGGCTCGGAAAGCTCATATCTTTCGCAACATCAAGACCTGGTATTATTGCTTTCATTATTATACCTGCTGCGCTTATTCTTCTTTCATTGCTTGTCAGCATTCTTAAGCATACCGACGATGCTTATGATGATGAAGAAACTGAAGATTCCAATGATTTTCACGATTCAGACGAAGAAGAATTCAAGCTTGAAGCAACAAATGAAATCAAGACTGTTGAACCTGAAAAGCCGACAGAACCTATAAAACCAATTGAAGAAAAGAATACTAAACCTGTCAAAAAATCGCCTTATGAAGATTCTGTATTCCTACCCAAACGCCCTGAATTCATAAAGCAGACAATACCTTCTTATGATTATGAGGAGCTTGCAAAGGATAAGCCTTCTAAAATAATAGAAGAAGAAAAACCTGCTGAACCTGAAAAGGTTGTCGAAAAAGAAAATCCAGTACAGGTTGAAACAAAAAAAGAACCTGTTATTGAAGAAATTCTTGTTCAGCCAACATTAAAAGCTATTGATGAAGAGCCTGAAGCTTATTTTGAAAAAATGATTGCCAAGCCTCTTGCTGACCCTATCATTGAAGAAAAGAACAAGCATATTTCTGAGCCTTCAATTAATAAGCCAAGTATTGCGGTTGCTGAACCTGTTATTGAAAAAGAACCTGTAATGGTGACATCAGCACAGCATATTTCACTTGACAAGGACGGAAAGGCTGAATATAACAAAGTCATTCCTACTGCCGATATTCACGATCTTGAAAAGGTGCTCCCATCACCACCAAAGAATAATTCAGACCGTGCGGCACAAAGTATTGATAATCTTCTCAAATCAGTTCAGTCTTCTAATGCAAATAAATCTGACAAAAGTGATAATCTCGTTACGCCAAACTCACAGAAAACATCAACAAACAAGGCTCTTGAAGAAATGATGAAGATGCTTGATCAGCACTCAAAAAACAACTAATACAGAAAATAAAAAAGCCGACATTACGTCGGCTTTTTTTGTTATACGAGCCATTCTTTTGCCTTTTCATAATCATCAAAGCACGATGCCTGAAAAGGTAAGGATTTCTTCTTAATATATCTCTTATACTTTGAATTAAGTCCCACGAACGCAACTTTCTTCAGTGGTTTTCCAATATTAATAAAGCTATCAAGAATAAACTCCATAATATCATCAGTGACTACAGTCTCGTTAAGATTAAGTGCAATAAATGAACTTGTCGACGGCTTTGAAATTGTTTTTAAGTCCTCTTTGAATTTTTCAATGACAAGATCTTTTTTGTCTTCAAGTGAATCAAGACTCTCAGCCCAGATTTCACCGCCATTATAATAAATTGAAAATGACTTCTTGTTAAATCCCTTTTCGTACTTTTCCATACACTTATACCATTAATTTAACGAGAACAGCCTTCTGTGCGTGAAGGCGGTTTTCAGCCTCTTCAAAGATTTCGTTTGAATGCTCTTCAAAAACCTTTGTTGTTATTTCTTCTTCACGATGTGCAGGAAGACAATGTTGTACCATAGCATCAGGTTTTGCAAGTGCCATGATTTCATCATTTATCTGGTAACCTTCAAATGCAATCTTACGATCGTCAGCTTCTTTCTCCTGTCCCATTGAAGCCCATACATCAGTAATAAGAACATCAGCATCTTTAGCAGCTTCTTTAGGTGAATGAGTGAGCTTGAAGTTAGGGTATGCCTTTGCAAATTCAAGAATCTTTGGATCAGGCTCATATCCTTCAGGGCAAGCAAGCGCAACATCCATACCGACCTTTAAGCAGCCGACTGTAAGTGAGTTTGCCATATTGTTTCCGTCACCGATAAAGCACATCTTAAGTCCGTCAAAACGTCCCTTGAACTCGCGGATTGTCATAAGGTCAGCAAGAACCTGACAAGGATGACTAAAGTCAGTAAGTCCGTTTATAACCGGAATATTACCGAATTCAGCAAGGTCTTCAACTTCCTTCTGTTCAAATGTACGGATCATAATACCATCTATGTACCTTGAAAGA
>CALMXN010000108.1 GCA_937871145.1 uncultured Clostridia bacterium | reverse complement strand
TAAGCAGTTCTCTGCTATTTATAAGAGATATTAATGATTATACTAATCGACGACAAAAAATCGATAAGCTCGTCCGTACAATTACGCGCAATTAAGGCGTATTGTGTAAAAGCATATTAACTTCATTGTACTAAGATGCAATGCCATACGGTGTAAATTATAGATTAAAAAGGCGGTCATTAAACGGAGTAACGTAAAGAAGTTTTATGTAAAGGTTGCAGTAGTAAAAGGACAATTGCTTGTCCTTAAGACTACGCTACCTTTCTTTTTTTATCATAATCCTTGCAGTCAAGAACTGCATCCATGACAGCAACCTTAAATCTAAGGTGAATTTCAATTTTTTGCTTTCTTCTGCCGCTGGATTTGTCAGGAGCATGGACTACAATTTTTTCAATAAACTCATGCATAATTTCGGGTGTCAGTTCAGACAAATCGGTGTACTTTCGGACGATGTTGATGAATTTAACAGTATCAGCTTTCTTGGCTTCACTTTTTTCTATAAATTCAGAAAGTTGTGCGAGTTGAGTTTTAAGCTCAGCCTGTTCAGTTTCATATCCATGTGACATCTGCTCAAAACGTTCATCAGAAATTTTACCGCAAACATTATCCTCATAAAGCCTTGTGAAAAGCTTGTCTAATTCTGAAATTCTTCTTTCGTTTTGAATAAGCTTTCTTTTGGCAAGGGACAATTCTTTAGACTGTTCCTGCCTAGAACTATCCATTGCAAGACGGATAAATTCTTCTTCATCAGAACGCACAAAGTCAGTAAACCGACGAAGTTCTTTAAGAACAATATCTTTCAACACCACTGTTCTAATAAAATGAGCGGAACACTCGTGATTATCTTTAGAATAGGTTGAGCATTTGAGGTGCTCCTGTTCTGCGGTAAGGCTTTGAGAACGTGCAAGATACATTTTTTCGCCACAGTCAGCACAGTAAATCATTCCCGAAAAAGGATTTATCTCACCATGCTTTTGATTTCGGCGCTTGTTCTTACGAAGTTCCTGAACTAAATCAAAATCATGTTGAGGAATTATCGCCTCGTGGGTATTCTCAAAAATTAGCCAATCTTCCTTTGGAATATTGATTTTCTTCTTGTGCTTGTAGGATTTACGTTTGGTTTTGAAATTAACAGTATGACCGACATATTCAGGTTTTTCAAGCATCCCTACAATTGTCTTCTGTGCCCAACGGTATGGATTTTTTACTGTTGATAGTGTTCCATTCTTTTGGCATTGATACGCAGTAGGAGTTAGTACCATATCCTCGCTTAGCATCCTTGCTATCTGCGTCGGACCGTAACCATCAATACAAAGCTGAAAAACTTTTCTCACAACGTCAGCGGTTTCTTCATCAACAATCCAGACATTTTTATCAGTATCGGATTTTTTATAACCATATGGCAGAATAGTTGTAAGTGGCTTACCTGATTTGCCTTTTGCATTAAAGACAGCCTTGATTTTTTTGCTTGTATCACGAGCGTACCAATCGTTAAAAACATTCTTGAAAATCATCATCTCATTTTCGTTCTTGATGGTGTCAACATTGTCGTTGATAGCAATATACCGAACATCATAATTTGGGAAAATGATTTCGATAAACTCACCAGTTTTGAGATAATCACGCCCAAGTCTTGAAAGGTCTTTAGTAATAACCGTTCCAACAGTCCCTGCTTCAATATCAGCAAGCATAGCATTAAAACCTTGACGGTCAAATGTCGTTCCTGAAATGCCGTCGTCAATGTAGAATTTCAAATTTCGGAAGCCGTTATTTTCTGCATAATTTGAGAGAATTGCTTTTTGATTTGTTATACTGTTGCTTTCACCTTGCAAGTCGTCATCGCATGAAAGGCGGCAGTAAAGTGCTGTTATTTTGTCATTTATATTATTCATTTTATCCTCCATCCCGGCAAATAACAGCGATTATGGATTGAGTACATAATACCATAAATCGCTGAAATTGTCCAGTTGTTACGCAGCCCTTTCAACGTCTTTTTGAATAAGTCGGCGGATAATATTTCTTAAATCTTCACCTACAGGGTTAAAGTGAGTTTCAACAACGTAAATTGTATTTCCGATTTTATATTCCATAGCTGTTTCATATTCAGTTTTTAATATAATTTCCATAAAAAAGTCCTCCTTATCGTCACGGTAACTGCGATAAAATTTTCTTCAAAAGTGTCCAGATTTCCTCCATCTGTCTTTTTATCTGCCGGATATCTTCTGCATAAACATTATCAGTTGCATTGACACGCTTGGCAATCTGATTAATGTTACGAGAAACACCTGTCAGGTCTTCAGCAATTTTATCAAAACAAGAATAATCCACCTGCAAAAGATAGCCGTCAATCGCCATCTTGCGAAGATAAGCGGACATATTCCTGACTTTCATAAGTGCCATTTTCTTTTTGATATGCTCTTTTTCTTGGTGAGTAACGTAAAAAGTCAGCATAATTTTTCTGAGCCTATTTGCCATTGTCAGTACCTCCAAAAAAGATTTTTCATAATCTGAGCGTAAGCTCATTTAAAAGGGTTTGGGATTATCCCAACAAGAAAATTTCGTAAGAAATTTGTATCTGTCAGCGATTTGATTTTCGATAGAAATTCAAGAGTGTATAGACAGATACTATGCTTGCTGTCATCCTATCTCGCCCAGCAGGGCTGATAAACTTTTTCAAGAAATCATAGCTTTCGACTGCTTCGTTTGGACAGATATTTCGGGCATTCTATAACAACAGAACGAAAACTTTGCTTGCAATCACGATGG
>CALMXN010000107.1 GCA_937871145.1 uncultured Clostridia bacterium | reverse complement strand
AACCGCCCCGTTTTTCGGGGCGGTTTAGTTTTTATAATATTAGTCCGTACGATAAAAGAATTTCCTTTGCCTTTTCAATTTCAGCCTGTTCGGGCGGTTCAATGCCCTCAAGCTCTGACTTTATGCCGAGTTGTTCCCACTTATATGCACCAAGCGTATGATAGGGGAGTAGCTCGATTTTTTTTATACATTTATACCTGCTTAAAAACTCCCCGAGATTGTGAAGTTTATCATCCTTGAGCGTGTATTGCGGAAGAAGAACGTGCCTTATCCACACATCCTTGCTGTTCTGCTCGCAGAAGTCAAGCGTTGCAAAAGCATTTTCATTACCCATACCGGTAAGCTTTTTGCAGTCCTCGCTATCGATATCCTTTATATCAAGAAGAATCAAGTCAGTCTTTAAAATTGTATTACTGCTTTGTGAAAGTGGAACAGCACCACACGTATCTATTGCAACGTGAAGGTTATTTTCATGGCATTTATCTATAACAGCCTCACAGAATTCAGCCTGCAATAATGGCTCTCCACCAGTGAGAGTAACCCCACCGTGCGCAATAAAATTCCTGTATGTCAGGATATTTTTAACAAGCTTATCGGCAGTAACGATATCTCCTTTTCCACATATCCAGGTATCTGGATTATGGCAGTAAAGGCAACGAAGAAGACAGCCCTGCAGGAAAACAACAAAGCGAATTCCCGGACCGTCAACAGCACCGAAGCTTTCATATGAGTGTATTCTTCCTGTTATATCAGACATCGCTACACCTTCATTATCAGAATCTTGTATGGAATGTTCTGTTTATTACATCAAGCTGATGCTCACGAGGGAGCTTGATAAAGTTAACTGCATAGCCTGAAACTCGTATAGTCAGCTGTGGATATTTTTCAGGATGATCCATAGCATCAATAAGAACTTCTCTGTTAAGTACATTTACATTTATATGATGACCAGACTCTTTTATGTATCCGTCGAGGAGAGCTACAAGGTTCTTGACTTGTTCATGATTTGACTTACCGAGTGCGTTAGGGACAATTGAGAATGTATATGAAATTCCGTCTTCTGAATAATCATAAGGTATTTTTGATACAGAAAGCATTGAGGCAAGACAGCCTGTGCTGTCACGTCCGTGCATTGGATTTGCACCAGGAGCAAAAGGCTCGCCGGCTTTTCTTCCGTCAGGTGTAGAACCTGTTTTCTTCCCGTAAACAACATTTGAAGTAATAGTAAGAATAGACATTGTTGGTTTTGAATTACGATATGTACGTCTTTTTGCAAGACGTTTCATGAATGTTTCAACAACTTCTTTTGCTATGTCATCCACTCTGTCATCATTGTTACCGAATTTAGGGTAATCGCCTTCAATGTTAAAATCAACAACAAGTCCGTCTTCATTTCTTATTGAAGTAACCTTTGCATACTTGATAGCAGAAAAGCTGTCAACAACAACAGAAAGTCCGGCAAGGCCACAAGCAGAGGTTCTGATAATTTCTTCATCGTGAAGTGCCATCTGTAATCTTTCATAGCAGTATTTATCGTGCATAAAGTGAATTATATTAAGTGTGTTTATGTAAAGCTTTGTGAGCCATTCGCAGACCACCTGATACTTTTCCCAGACTTCGTCATATTTTAATGGTCCGTCGCTGATTTCACCGACAATCGGGCCAATCTGCTCACCTGATTTTTCGTCCTTACCATTATTGATAGCATAAAGCATAGCTTTTGCAAGATTTGCTCTTGCACCGAAAAACTGCATCTGCTTGCCAATTTTCATTGCAGATACACAGCAGGCAATTCCATAATCATCCCCGAATTTAGGGCGCATAATATCGTCATTCTCATACTGAATTGATGAAGTTTCAATAGAAATTCTTGTAGCAAATTCCTTGAAGCCCTGTGGGAGTTCTGTACTCCATAAAACTGTAAGGTTTGGTTCAGGAGCAGGGCCGAGGTTCTTGAGTGAATGCAGGAATCTGAATGACATCTTTGTGACCATTGTTCTTCCGTCGTCACACATTCCGCCGAGTGCTTCTGTTACCCATGTTGGGTCACCTGAAAATAATTCATCATAGGCTGGAGTTCTCAAAAACCTTATCATACGAAGCTTGATGATAAAATGATCAACAAACTCCTGAATCTGTTCTTCTGTGTATTTTCCGCTGTCAAGGTCACGTTGTGCATAGCAATCAAGAAATGTTGATACTCTACCAAGTGACATAGCAGCACCATTCTGCTCTTTTGTTGCAGCAAGATAGGAAAAATAAACCCATTGGATGGCCTGTTTTGTATCCTCAGCAGGAACAGATATATCAAATCCATAATATGAAGCCATTACTTTAAGTTCTTTTAAAGCCTTAATCTGTTCAGCAATTTCTTCAATATCGCGTACTGTATCGCCATACATAGGATCAAAATCGTGTGAACGCTTTGCTTTTAGTTTTTTCTCAATAAGCTTATCAACACCATAAAGAGCAACTCTTCTGTAATCGCCGACGATTCTTCCACGTCCATAAGCATCAGGAAGTCCAGTAATGATACCAGTATGCCTTGCTTTCTTCATAGCATCAGTATATACATCAAAAACTCCGTCATTGTGTGTTTTTCTGTATTGAAATATATTGTCAATTTCTTCAGGAAGCTTTCTACCATAAGCATCAAGTGAAGAATGAACCATTCTTATTCCGCCGAAAGGCATAATAGCACGCTTTAATGGTGCGTCAGTCTGCATACCAACAATTTCTTCAAGCTCCTCGTCGATATATCCAGCCTTATGGGATATAATTGTTGATATCTTATTTTCATCGATGTCGAGAACGCCACCATTTTCTCTTTCCTGAGTCATAAGGTTAGAAACCTTATTCCACAGCTTTTTTGTCTTGTCAGTTGCACCAGTCAGAAAGCTGTCATCACCAGTGTAAGGTGTGTAGTTCCTCACGATAAAATCCCTTACGTTGATTTCCTTATTCCATTTACCTTCGCAAAAGCCCATACTATACTCCAATCATATTAAAACGTCCCACTATATATAGTGTATTTTTACATATTTATGAAAAAACGACACAATTTATTGTCTATTACGATATTAACAAATATATTAATATTTGTCAATGAAATTTACAGATATTACATACCAAAAAAACAAAAAAATCAGCACATAATTTGTGCTGATTATATAAATATTTTTAATAACCTTCAGTTCCGTTTAAAGATTCATCATTTTCAATCCATGTATTAACGTCAAATGTCTTATAATCCTTTTTGGTTTGTCTGACAACAACATTTTCAATACCTGCATTTATAATAAGTCTTTTGCACATTGAGCAAGGCTCAACATCGCCGTAAAGCTCATTTGTTTTTGCATCGTGGCAAGCCAGATATAGAGTAGAACCTAAAAGGTCACGTCTTGAAGCAGAAATGATAGCATTAGCCTCTGCATGAACAGAACGGCAAAGCTCATAGCGCTGACCTTTAGGAATATTAAGTTTTTCTCTTGTGCAATAGCCGAGATCACTGCAGTTTGCACGACCACGAGGAGCACCAACATAGCCAGATGATATTATTTCATCATTCTTGACAATAATTGCGCCGAATTTACGGCGTATACAAGTACCTCTTTCAAGTACAGTTTCAGCAATATCAAGATAATAATTAATTTTGTCACGTCTGTCCATAATTTATCCCCCTTTTTCTGCAATAATACTATTATAATAGGAATAAACCTTTTTTTCAAGTCTTTACAATATTTTATATAAATGCTAAAATAATTATATTAAAAAAATCAGAGGTAAAAATGGATAACTTATCGAACATCAGTGTTATAAAAAAAATATTTGAGAAGCATGGCTTTTCATTTTCCAAAACGCTTGGACAGAACTTTCTTATCAATCCGTCTGTCTGCCCTAAAATAGCAGAACTCGGGAACGCGAAGAAAGGCTTTGGAATAATTGAAATAGGAACTGGAATAGGTGTCCTCACTAATGAGCTTGCAAAACGTGCAGAAAAGGTTGTAGCAATAGAAATTGACGACAGACTTATCCCTGTGCTAAAAGATACTCTGAGCGAATATGACAATATAAAAATTATCAATGCGGATGTTATGAAGGTTGATCTTGCAAAGCTTATTGATGAAGAATTCAAAGGACTCGATGTTGCAGTATGCGCAAATCTTCCTTATTATATTACTTCACCGATAATAATGATGAGATCGGAAGAG
>CALMXN010000106.1 GCA_937871145.1 uncultured Clostridia bacterium | reverse complement strand
ATCCGTTCCACAGCTTCCGAGCTTATAAACCAAATTAGTGATAAGCTTCTTGGGCTTGAAAAGGCACAGGAGCAAATCGCTAAAAAGCCCGAAAAATCAAATATTATTGGCAATACTGCTTTTTCTTCTATTGAGGATAAGCAGTATTTTCGTTTGAAATCAAGCACAGCCGAAAAGGTTGCCGATTATCTCACAGATAAAAATGTACCGTTCAGCGGACGTATTAATGGTGATAAGACGACAATTACTGTCAGTGAAAAGAATGTACCTGATTATAAAAATGCCGTTGCTGAGGCAATGGGAAAAGATAAAGCAGAGCCAAAACAGGAGCAGTCGCAGACAGAAACGAAGAAGCCTGATATTATAGGCAACACGCCGTATAAATCCATTTCCGATAAAAGCTTTGTCAAGCTTTCGACCGAAAAGGCACTTACTGTGGCGAGTATTCTTGATGAACAGGGGGTAAAATTCAGTGGCAAAACTGACGGAGATAAAACCACGCTTACTATTTCAAAGGCTGATATGGACAGCTACAAATCCGCAGTTAAGTCTTTAGAACAGGATAAAATTGCAGATAGTTTCCCCGAACCAAAGGTTTCTGTCCAGTATCATCCTCATTTTGAAGATAAATTTATTCTGAAAGAAGTTTCCACAGGCGGCACTCTTCACACTGGCACAAGAGAAGATCTGATTGATTTTTGCAAAGAAAAACTTGCGGCGAGCGTTATTATTCCACAGCTTGAAATCATGCTTGACAAGGCTGAAACTGACCGCCCAAAAATAAATCACTTTGATATTCCGCTATATAAAAACGACTATATTGTTGCGAACGATAAAAATGAAATTCAGCTATACCGTGACAGCCATAAGGAAAACTGTACTTGTTCAAAAGCCATAGATAAGGCGATTGCGAATAATTATAAGGATAACAGGCTTGATACAAAATCTGCTTTGGAATCGGTTATGCAGGAATATCCGCTTGACCGTATTGCTCATGTCACCGCCACAAGAATTGTTGCAAGTGACTGGGACAGACGTTTTTCTGAAAAGACAAAGGATTGGGCAAAGAATGAATGCAGTGGGCTTTCTGAAATGTTTATGAAAAAAACGTTTGATTATCATTTGAACGAGCACCCCGGACTTGTTAATTTGTTTGCTAACAGGGTTATTGAAAAACAGCTTGACATTGAAAAGGACATTGAAAAGGTTGTTGCTGAATCAGTACAACAGGATATGAATGAAGAAATAACCTATACCGGTAAACTTCCGAGATCGGAAGAGCACACGTCTGAACTCCAGTC
>CALMXN010000105.1 GCA_937871145.1 uncultured Clostridia bacterium | reverse complement strand
TCTTGATGCAATTTTTCGTCATAAGAGTATTTTGAAAGCTCTTCAAGCTCTTTTCTGTTGTCACACAGCTCTTTGACTGTTTTAATGAGAAGTTCGCTTGTCAGATTCTTTTGCTCAATAACTATTGCAGCACCTGCATTCTGAAGAACCATACCATTATGGTACTGATGATTTTCTGCAACAATTGGTGAAGGAATAAGAATAGAACCTCTTCCCATATTTTCAAGTTCAACAAGTGCATTTGCTCCGCAACGACTGATAACAAGGTCTGCTGCAGCCATACAGGTTGACATATTATTCAAATATTCTTTTATAACAAGACGCTTGTTACCCTCTATCTTAACGCCTTTGGATTCAAGATCCCTGACGAAAGTATCTTTGCCCATTTTACCATAACTATGGATGTGATTGATTGTCATTTTTTCGCTTGACCAGGCAATTAAATCGACTACGGTTTCATTTATTCTACCAGCGCCAAGACTTCCGCCAGTAGAAAGTATACATATTTCATCATCAAAGCCAAGTTCTTTTCTTGCTTGTTCTTTTGTAATATTATTAAAGCTACCCCTGATTGGAAGTCCTGTAACCTTATATTTAAGGCTTGGGTCAAGGTGCTTTTTAGCCTCTTCAACAGTTAGCATTACCCTGTTAACGTGCTTTGACAAAAGCTTTGTTGTAATGCCAGGAAATGCATTCTGCTCGTGAATAGCAGTTTTTATGTCCATTTTAGCTGCTCTTAAAACTATTGGTCCGCTTACATATCCGCCTGTACCGATAACAAGGTCAGGCTTGAACTGATTAATAATCTGTTTTGCTCGTGGTGATGAAAGCATAAGGTAATATAATGCCTGAAAGTTCCTTGCAACATTTTTAGGTGTGATTTTCCTCTGAAAGCCTTTTACCTTTATCGGTGCAAAGTTATATCCAGCGTTCGCAACAAGCTTTGCTTCAATTCCAAAAGGCGTTCCTGCAAATAGAAATTCAGTGTCAGGATGTTTTTCCTTGATAATTTCTGCAATAGCAAGTGCAGGGTTAACGTGACCTGCTGTTCCTCCACCTGCGAATAAAACCTTAAGCATATTTATTCTCCTTTAATCTTCTACGAGCGATTGCCGCGATATATTCAGTATTACTCCCATCTGGGCAAGCTGCATCGCAAGTGCAGTACCACCAAAGCTAAAGAACGGGAGGCTTATTCCTGTATTAGGAACAGTGTTTGTTACAACGGCAATATTGAGTATAGCCTGAATACTGATTTGTGCTGTCAGACCGACAGCAAGCATCATTCCGAATTTATCCGGTGCTTTAGATGCTATATAAAACCCTCTGAAAGAGAAGATAACGAACAATAATATAACAAGTATTGCTCCGATTAATCCAAGCTCTTCACAGACGATTGAAAATACGAAGTCATTCTGCGCTTCAGGGAGGTAAAGGTATTTTTGTCTTGACTCGCCGAGTCCCATACCGAATAGTCCGCCTGAACCGATTGCTATAAGCGACTGACAGGTCTGCCACGTTTTTCCCGTCTGATCTGAAAACGGGTCAAACCATGACTTAAATCGAGCAAGGAAATACGTTGACTTACCAGTTGCAATCAGCATCAATACGGTTGCCGCTAACCCTGAAAGCCCAACAGCAGCAAGAGTAACAAGATGCTTTATTTTTGCTCCACCGACAAAAATCATTACAAGTCCGATTGAAAATATAATTAATGTTCCCGACAAGTGAGGTTGGAGCATCATAAGTCCAGCAATAACACCAAGAATTGCAAAGAATGGGAGAATACCATATCTGAAGGTTTTCATCTTCCTGTAGTTCTTCGCTATAAGATATGCAAACAATACGATTACTGCAAACTTCATAATTTCAGACGGCTGGAATTCAATACCGATTTTAATCCATCTTTTAGCATCATTTCGTTCTATTCCAACAAATGGCGTAATAGCGAGCAATCCAAGTGCTCCTACAAAGATAATTGTTACAAATTTCTTATTGAAAAAGATATGATAATCAATAAAAGAAATAAATATCATTGCGGCGATGCCTGCGGCTGATATTCCAATTTGTTTTTTTGCATAGTAAAATCCGTCACCGTTTTTAGTAATTCCCCAGTAGTAGCTTGCTGAAAACATCATTACAAGCCCTATTACCATAAGAGCCATTATTAGTATGAAAAACGGCTTATCAAATTCACCGGTTTTTATTTTAGGCTTTTGAATCTTCTTCTGCTGATGTGAAGATGTAATATTTGTTCTGGCAGAATTTATTCTTGTTTGTTTTTGTGTCAAGAAAAATCCTCCTTAAACTATTTGACTGATACTAATGAAGATGTTGAAAAATAAATTGATACAACACCGACTATTCCAACGATTAGGGTAATAATTGAGAATACAATAACGATCTTGTATTCGCTCCAGCCTGACATTTCAAAATGATGATGTATCGGGCTCATTTTAAATATTCTTTTTCCTGTTGTCTTAAAGCTTATTACCTGAAGAATAACAGAAAGTGATTCACAGACATAAATCAGTCCGATAAGCACAATAAGAAGATGATAGCCTGTTGCAAAACCTATTGCTACTACTGCGCCGCCGAGGAACATTGAACCTGTATCACCCATAAATACTTTTGCAGGGTTCAGATTCCACATTAAAAAGCCAAGGCAACCACCGGAAAGTGCTATTGAGAATATTGCGAACTCATTATTCTTCATAAGGACACATATCATAAGAAATGCAAGTGAAGCCACTAATGTAACTGAACTACATAGCCCGTCGATACCATCCGTGAGATTTACTGAATTAACAATGAAGATAATAAACACAATCATTATCGGATAATAGAAAATTTTGAAATTAACGTCCCCGAAAATCGGGAACCATACTGATGTTGAAGTATCGCCGAGTAAGCGCATTACATAAAGATATCCGCCAGCTATAATTACTTGCAATACAACTTTCTGCATTGCACGAAGTCCGAGGTTACGCTTTTTAACAACCTTTATATAGTCGTCTAAAAAGCCAACAAGCATAAAGAGCAACGCCATCATAAAGCCTGTCAGAAGCTTAAGCCCCGCTGTATCCTGCTCCCCGTGGATATAACTGGTCTGGTAAAATGCTCTTAATAACACAAAGCCTGTCACTGTTGCTATCAGTGTTCCTGCTATGAACATAAATCCACCCATTGTAGGGGTTCCCTGTTTCGATTTATGCCAGTTAGGTCCGATATCAAGTATTGTCTGCCCAACCTTGACCTTTCTTAAATATGGGATAAAGAAAAATCCGCTGAGTGCTGTTATAGCAAAAGAAATTACAGCAACAATTGTATTTATCCAGAATGGCATTGTGTTTTCTCTCCTCGTAGTGTATTTTACTTATATAATTCTTCAATAACTTCTTCAAGCTTCAAGCCACGGCTTGCCTTAAAGAGTGAAGTCTGGACTACTGTCGGA
>CALMXN010000104.1 GCA_937871145.1 uncultured Clostridia bacterium | reverse complement strand
TTGCATTATCTATAACATCATCGTGAACAAGTGTCCCGAGGTGCAATAGCTCAATTGCTGTCGCAAAACAAACTGCGTCAGGTTGAATTAATCCTTCATCATTCATAGCAACAGTCAATAGTGAAGCTGTTCTTATAAATTTTCCTCTTGCCTGCTTTAAATGCTCAGTATAATTCCTGATAATGAGTGGTGAGGATGACAAAGCTTTGTCAACCTCAACCCCAACGAGCTCAAAGGCTTTCTCAAAATCATATAGCTCTATATTTTTTTCAATGTTATTAATCATTGTATAAATATGACTTCCTTACCCAGCGTACTTTTTTCCAGTGTTTCTTAAGGTATGGCATAGCATAATAGTCAAGACCAAGAGTTCTGCCTGCGCCGAAGAGTAAAGCGATAGCTGCGAAAATCATCCAGAATGTTCCGAGGTAAAGACCAGTTGTCATAATGAACATTACCTGAAGAACAAGTGAGAATACACTTGCTGGTGTTGTGAACAATCCACCCATAAGTGCAAGTCCGATAAGGATTTCTGCAACAACAATGAATATCTGGAAGAACATTGTTACTCCATTGTTTGCAAGAATAACATGATCAGTAAACCAATTCATCAATGGCATATTGATTTTGAATGCATAGTCGTTAAGTGTTGAATGTGAAAGCTCTTTTCCGCTCACAAAGTAAACCTGGAACCAGCCGAAGATATCCCAGTTGATGAGTACCTTTCCGACCTTTTCAGCTACTGCCTTTGCGGTATCGCCTGTTGCTGCTGAAACTGTATCAACCATATTGGAAGCTTTTGCTGAAAGGCCCTGAATAAAGCTGACTGATGCTTCGGTAGCACCTGTTACAGTGTCTCCACCATCTGGACTTTTTGCTACTCCGTTTAGAATTTTGTCATACCAAGAATTCGCTCCACCGAAGAAGCCAGCAAGCTTCGGTGCCTTGAGCCAACCCTCAACAATCTTCATAATACCTTCAAAGAGCCATACTGCACCGAGCCATACCCGAAGTGTAACAAGCATAAATGAAGGAGTCTTGTTTGAGAAATGTCCGCCGACAAAGCTACGGTTATTTCTGATAGTGAAAAACTCATGCTTCAAATAGCTCAATATCTTGTTCCAGCCAAGAACCTGAATGAAATATATTATGTTTATAAAATGCTTTGCAAACATAGCAAAGAATGAGCAAAGGTTGAACATATGCTTTGATGTGCCAACACGTGCAACACCATAACGTCCGCCGATACATACCATTACTCCGTGGAATTTCGGATTGTATTCTTCCATCTCACCATTGCCTGTCAATGCAACTGCAATATTGACTGCTACTGTGTGAGCACTCTGCTCACAGTTCTCAACCATCTGAGGAACTGGCGTTTTCTCACCTGGCGCAGTATAAAGCATATTGTCGCCGACAACAAAAACATTTTCATTATCAATAGAGCGAAGGTATTTATCAAGCTTGATTCTTCCTCTGTTTGCTGATTCAAGTGTCTTTGCAGCCTCAGCTGTGATTTCAGCACTTTCAATACCAGCAGTCCAGATAACAGTATTAGTTGACTTGCGGACACAAGTATCGCCTTGTTTTAGTTCGATAAAATCTTTGCCGATTCCACAAACACTTGTTCCAAGAACAACATCAACGCCCATTTTTGCAAGCCGTCTTTCAACTTTTGCCGAAAGCTTTTCTGGAAGAATAGGAACTGTTCTTGTAAGTATATCAACGTTTGTGAGAGTTACATCACTTCTGTCAATTTCAAACTTATCGCATAAAACAGGTACATATTCAGCAAGCTCACCAATCATTTCAACACCGGTAAAGCCGGCACCTACTACATAGAAATTAAGTAATCTTCTTTTTTCTTCTTTGTCAGTTTCACACACTGCCTGTCTAAAGCAGTTATGAATATGATCCTTGAGCTTTACAGCATCATCGTATGACCATAGCTTATGCGTGAATTCTTCAGCACCAGGAACGCCAAAGAAGGTTGGCTTTGAACCTGCTGCGAGTACAAGATAGTCATAGTCATAAGTATCAGCTTTACCGAGAACCTTTTTACCTTCAAAGTCAATTGATTCAACAGTGTCAAGCTTTACATCAACCTTTCTTCCGGCAAAAACCTTGCTAAGGCTGATTTTTATACTGTCTTCATCAACTCTGTTTGCAGCAACCTCGTGAAGTTCGGTAAGCATTGTATGGAAAGGATTTTTGTCAATTATAGTTACTTTTATGTCGTCATTTTTTCTGAATTTTTTTGCAAGCTTTTTAGCAGTTAAAATACCAGCATAGCCTGCTCCAACAATTACTACGTTTTTCATTTTTATCCCCTTTAAGTAATAATGCTTTAATTATATCAAATTAAAATTTTTAAATCAACACTAAAATGGTATACTTTTCTTATTTTATTATTATATTACTGGTAATGTTTATGATAATATCTTTTATTAGTATAAATAAAATAAAAAAATATATGCCCATATCGACTATGAGCATATATTTACTTAATTAAAACCTTTTTTTACTTGTCTTTGTTCTGAATTTTTTTCTGCGCTTTTTCTTGTTTTTCAGAATAAAAATCGTAGTGTATAAAGCAATTATTCCTATACATATATAAATAGCAATTTTCATCATACTTGATGAAGGGAATTGTTTTGCTACACTGATTTTATACTTCGTGGTATTCCTTTCAACAGATGATGCTGCAATTAAATCTGTCGTGAATATTACATTACCATTATAAACAAGCTCAAGCTTGCCCAGCTTGTCACCCTGTTTCACAGGAGCAATAACCGAATCCTCCATTATGTACCTTTGCCTTACTGCTGTCGTAAAATCAACATCCTTAGGCCATAATGCTGTGAAATCATCCTTTGCTGTGAGGTTTACGTGAACTGCGTTTTTTCCGTATTCAACCTCAATATGAGTCAGTACTGTCTTTTTATCAAGAATTTTTGCATATGATAATTTCCCGAAAGCCCAGTTGTAGAGTGTTATATGGTCAAGACAGTTATAGAATTTATTATTACCGTCCTGATCCTTCATCGGCGCCTTCAATGAAACGATAAGATAATCAACACCGTCTTTGCTTGCTGTGGAAATAAGACATCTTCCAGCTTCATCAAGCGTTCCTGTCTTGATACCCTTAGCATATTTATAGCTGTACTGTCCTGGAAAAAGCATTGCATTTGTATGCTTGGCAAGCGTTCCTTTCGGATGAACAGATGTTGCAGCCATCGTATGTTGGGTTGTGTTTGCTATATCAGTAAACCTCGGCAATGACATTGCGTATTTTGTTATAATAGTCAGATCTCTTGCTGATGTGACCTGTGATGCGTCATAAAGACCGTGAGCATTTGCAAAATTAGTATTTGTGCAGCCAAGCTCCTTTGCTTTGTCATTCATCATTTTTACAAAATTGTTGATATTACCCTTGCCCACATTATAAGCAATAATGTTTGCAGCCTCACACGCTGACGGAAGAAGTAAAGCATACAACAAATCTTCGTAGCTTACCTTCTCACCTATTCTTATATCAGCTGTTGAAACCTTCTGCCCTACAAAATCATCAAAAGCAACTGACGGCGCAGAAACCAAAGTTTTCTTAAGTTGGTCTGGTTTATCCTTATACTGTTCTAAAAGGACTACCGCTGTCATAATTTTAGTTAAAGAGGCTGGATATAAAGACTTGTTTTCATTCTTTTTATAAACTACTTCACCAGAATTCAGATTAACCATATAAACTGCTTCAGAATATATATCGAGAGACGGACTGAAAGAAACACCTTCAGCCGTTGTAGGAACGAATAAACCAAGTATCATTAAAAGCGCAAGAAAAAAACTACATTTTCTCATATGGACAAAACCTCATTTATGTATTATTATAATTATAAACCACAAATTAAATTATACCAAATAATTGACTGCTTTGCAAAGGTTATTAATAACTAAAAATATAAAAACAGACAATTCCGGCATATAATGTTTGCATTTTATATAAGGAGAAACACTATGATATACGTAACTGGCGACCTTCACGGCGATATCAACCGCTTTAAAGACAAGAAAATTAAAAAATTAAAAAAGAATGATTATCTTATTGTTTGCGGAGATTTCGGATTTATTTGGTCGGGTACAAAAAAGGAAAATAAAGTTCTTAAAAAACTTGGTAAAAAGAAATATAACATCCTCTTCGTTGAGGGCTGTCACGAAAACTATGATTTATTATACAACTATCCACAGGAAGATTGGAACGGCGGAAAGGTAAGAACAATTTCCGGCAATTTAAGACAGCTTGTCCGTGGAAGTATCTTTGATATTGAAGGTAAGAAGATATTTGCTTTTGGTGGTGGTCAGGGTGCCGACCGTCACATTAGAAAAGAACATAACACCTTCTGGGAGCAGGAGCTTCCAACTGATGAGGAGCTTATTGACGCTTTAAAGAATCTTAAAAACAATGACAGCAGTGTTGATTATATTATAACTCACGAGCCACCATCACTGCTCAAGGATTTTCTTGATGCCGATAATGAGCTTATTCAGACAAATCAGCTCAATGCAGCATTTTCACAGATTGCTGACAGCTGTAAGTTTAAAATGTGGTACTTTGGGAAATGCCACAAGAATAAAATCGTATCAAAGCATTATCACGCTCTTTTTGATCAGTTTGCAAAACTTGATTAAACTATTCTGTTACAACACAGCCGAATGATTCAGCAATGCAGATTGACTGTGATATATCTACGATACATTTTTTCAGATTTATATTTCTGAAATCTACTCCATCAACCCTTGCATCACGCAGATCTGCTTCTGATAAATCTGCATTAAGGAATATTGCGTGGTGTAAATCCGAATGACGGAATTTTGCTTTCTGAAGATTACACTCGCTGAATATTGCATTTGAAAATGTAATATTTGAAAGATACATACACTTGAGATTACAACCGTTAAAGGTTGTGTAAGAAAAGTTTCCGCCCTTTATTTCAAAGGAAAGGAACTTTGAATTTGAAAAGTTTGAACCTACTGCCTTGCAGTTTTCAAACACAGATGACAGAAAGCTTGAGTTCTCAAGATTGCAGTTTGAAATCTCACATTTCACCGCACTCACATCACTGAATCTTGAGCCGGAGAAATCGCAGTTCCTGAATGTACAGTCATTAAGCTTTGCATTGATAAAATTTGAAAATCTGAATTTGCAGTTCTCGAAGGTATGCTCATTGAGTATAAATCCGTCAAATTCTTCGCCGGTAAAATCATCGTCACGATATTCTGTTATTCCACTAATAAGCATTATTATCACCCCGCATTTTTTCATATTATACCACAAATGTAAATAGACAGCAATTATTTTTATTTTATGTTGAAATATGTCGTATATAGCTGCAAAAAATAAGCATTCACAAAACCTGTGAATGCTTTTTATTATTGTAATTATTAAGATGCATTGCCAAATTATTACTTTAATGTTATAATTCCTGTATACGCAGGGAGGACATAAATATGAAAAAACATCAATTTAGAATTGTTATTATATCAATGATATGCCTGTATTTAATTTTATTTATTGTAATTGCTCATTTTTTAGAAAGATATTGGCTCTGGGCTGAAGATTTATTTTATCTGACTGTATTTGTTTTCTTTTTCATTGGAATGTTTACTATTTCAGATAAGCTTCATTATTGGTTTGTGGGAAATTTACCATATGCTATATTAATTTTTATATATCATCCTAAAGGAGCTTATGGAATAGGTATGTGGGGTTTATTTGAGGCAACAAGTTATAGTCGTGAAATTGTTCCTTTACATATATTAATACATACAATAGGAATCATAATCATTCAGTTTGGTATATGGATAATAGTGATATCTATAAAGGGTATTTATAGATTATTAAAACGGAAAAAGAAACGCAATCAAAATAAATTATAAAAAAGCATTCACAAAATCTGTGAATGCTTTTTATATTATCTATCTGTATTCGGACCGAGAGATTCTTTCTTTGTATTATGAGGGGTATCCTTACTGTTGTTGCCCTTTTTGTTTTCTTTCTTTTTATCTCTGCTTACCTTTGACATTATAAACCTCCTGAAATATTAATTATTATGGTAATGTCTAATGTAAGTATTGCACATTTTTATTCCTTTATTCCACAAAGGTAAATTATCCTCTTAAAAGCGGAGTCTTGTCATATTTCTTCTTAAGCATACAAAGTGCCTTTTTTTCTATTCTCGAAACATATGAGCGTGAAATATTAAGCTTGTCAGCAATTTCTCTTTGAGTAAGAGGGTGATAGCCATAAAGCCCATATCGGAGCTTTATAATCTTTGCTTCTCTTTCGTCAAGGCATTCATCAATGAATTTATATAACTGCTCGGACTTAATAATTAGGTCAACCTGTTCAACCATACAGCCTGTATCTGCTACAATATCCATTAAAGTGAGCTGATTGCCGTCCTTATCGGTGTCAATGGATTCTTCAAAATGAATTTCCCCCGCACTCTTTTTAAGACTTCTAAAGTACATAAGGATTTCATTTTCAATACACTTACTTGCATAGGTTGCAAAGCGTGTTCCTTTTGAATAATCGAAAGTGGAAACAGCCTTGATAAGCCCGATTGTTCCGATTGAAATAAGGTCATCCTGCTCCTTGGAATATGAATAATATTTTTTTATTATGTGTGCAACAAGCCGCAGATTATGTTCAATGAGCTTATTACGTGCATCTGAATCACCTGTTGCCATCTTTTCAAAATACTCAAGCTCATCCTTTGCTGGCAAAGGTTTCGGGAATACGCCGTTGCTTTCAAGATACAGTGCAAAATACAGAAGATTGTTCAGTGCAAAGGTTATAAGATTTGAAAACATATACACCCTCCTTTTTTTAGACGATATATATATTTATATGTATGTACAAGTTTTGAGTATAACTGAAAAGAATCGTATTGTTTCAACATATTACTTCAAGAATATGTTTTGCGTAAAAAAAGTCTGCTCATTTAGAGCAGACTTATTATTATGCTTTTATTTTTTCTTCAAGCTTATGGTGATTCACAACAATGACTCTGTCGTTTTCTTCAAGCAAGCTTGTATCGTGAGTTGCCATAATAAGCGTCGTGGTATCCTTCATTTCTCTTATCAAAGACATAACCTCAACAGCAGTATCATGGTCAAGTGAGGCTGTCGGCTCATCAGCAAACAGAACTCTTGGCTTTTTAACAAGTGCTCTTGCTATTGCAACTCTCTGACGCTGACCACCAGAAAGCTGGTGTGGCTTTTTATTGAGATGTTCTTCAAGTCCAAGCTTTTTAAGCATTTCCTTTGACTTTTCAATAGTGTCGCTGTCTTTTATTGCAATAAGCACATTTTCAAGAACACTAAGATATGGAATAAGAAAATGCTGTTGAAAGATAAATCCAAAGCTATCATATCTTTCACCTGAAGTATCCTTCTTTGAAGAAATAATATTATTATCAAAGATAATGTCGCCACTTGTCGGCTTTTTAAGAGCAGACAGAAGATATATCATTGAGCTTTTTCCTGAACCTGATGGTCCTACAAGTACAACAGATTCGCCATCATTTATTTTAAGACTTATATTATCGAGAACTACTTTTTCCTTGTCACCGTCCGGATAAACAAGATTGACGTTTTTTGCTTCCAGCATACTATCCTCTCCTTTCAATTATAGTAACAAGATCCTTCTTTGAAAGGCTTCGCAGTATCGGGAATGCTGCACATATGAATACAAGAATTGGAACAATAAATGTATATATCAGTCCTGACCATGTGAAGAAGAGCATCTTCTGCCCAAGTGGTGCAAACAATAATTTATCAACAAGCAGGAAGCATAAGAATGAGAATATATAACCTATTGCCCAGCCGATTACTGAAATTATTATAAGCTCCTTAAAAATCATACGTTTTACATTCTTTTTATTATACCCTATTGCATAGAGTATTCCGAATTCATTGTTTCTTGCAGAATAAAAGTTATAAATCAAAGTTCCGACGCATACTGCCATACCAAATGTTACTACAAAAATTATAATTGACATTATGCTGTTTATACTTGCCAGCTGCTCATCGAGATGCTTAAGAACTGTTGATTTTGATGTTATAAAAGCTGTCTTCTTGTCAACAGAATCAAGGTCCTTGTTCATTGCTTCAATATCATTATTCTTAGGATATGCAAGAGCAGAAACAGTAGAGTTCTTTATGTCCACGCCCTGTTTTTCAAGTGATGCAAGATAATAGTTTTTTGTTCCGAGCGCTACAACAGAATCGCCGTCAAATTCGCCGACTATTGTGTATGTACCTGTTACCCATTCGGATGAATCAACCTCATCACCGAACTTATCGCCGACCTTAAGCTTCTTATTCTTCATCATTGAACTATGCATGATAATTTCATATGAATCAGTCTTCGGCATTCTTCCCTTTTTCATTTTAAGATTGCATCTATCAAATATTTCGTTAAGATCAGATTCGTTAGTTGAATATATAACAGGTGCTGATGTGTTGCCAAACACAGTTGTTATTGATGTATTATTTGTCATAACAGGATATACTTTATCAACTGTATCGTGTTCTTTAATTTTGGCTAGTGAATCTTTTGGCATAAATGTCTGTCCTCTTGGTGGGTCAACAAAAGTAAATTTAGACAGAGGCGCAATGTTTGAATCCTTTGCACTTGCAAAGATAGAGTTTATTATTGTTGTGATAAATGAAATGCAGAATACTGCAAAGAATAATGTTATAATGACTACCATAGCTTTTTTCTTGTTTTCTACAAAGTATTTCATTGCACTTTACCATC
>CALMXN010000103.1 GCA_937871145.1 uncultured Clostridia bacterium | reverse complement strand
AGAAGAATGTGCCTGCAAAGTATTCCAACCCTTACCAGCAATAAACTTTGACGGCTTTTCTGTTGGAACATCAGGAATATCCAAAGAATCTATACTTTCCGTTTTTCCTGCTTCAAAAGCTTCTTTTTGCGCCTTAACGTCGGTATTTTCATCATTGATACGTTGTTTACGCTTCTGCCTTAAAGCCCTTGCTCCGAACTGTTTTTTATCAATGCTTTTTCCTTTGAACTTGATAGCTAAAGGCGGAATAAAGGCTGAAACTGTCTGTTCTGACTGTTGATTATCACTGTCATTATCAGACTTATCGGGGTTGTTTCTGCCAAATTTAAGATTGGTATAGACACGCCTTTTGTGTTCAGAAGTGATAAGTCCTGCCGCTTTCAGCTTATTAAGCTGTTGTTCTGGAGTGCGTTCCTGTTTCAAAATTGCATCTGCTGTGCGTTTGCTGATACGGGAAACGGAGTTGTCAGCGAGATTTTTCTGAACAGCTCCGTCTTTTGACATTTTCAGTACGACTCTATCAGTTGCCTTCAGCTCTTGTCCTGCCATGAAATATCCTCCTTTCTTAGATATTTGCTCTGAAATAAAGGGTATGTATTGAAATTTGGAGAATAATACGGTATGATTATTTACAGAAAACTAAGAGTGCATAAAAAAGGAGAAAAATTACAGTGGAGATTATAAAAGTTATATACAATAAAAAGGAATATCTTAATTTACTTTTACTGGCTGATGAACAGGAAGATATGATAGACAGATACCTTGAGCAAGGTGAAATGTTTGTTTTGATGGATAATGGTGTAAAAGCCGAGTGCGTAGTAACCAAAGAAGACGATGGCTTATATGAGTTGAAAAACATTGCAGTATTGCCTGATTGTCAGCGTAAGGGTTATGGGAAGAACCTTATTGAATTTGTGTTCAACCATTATTCTGATTGCAGCAAGATGCTTGTCGGAACAGGTGATGTTCCGTCTGCTCTTTCATTTTACACTAATTGCGGTTTTACGGAATCTCATAGAGAGAAGAACTTCTTTATAGATAACTATGACCACCCGATGTATGAAAATGATATACAGCTAGTTGATATGGTATATCTAAAGAAAGAAAGATAAATCTAAATTTAACAAGCTTTAATATGTACCGCCGTATTCACACCGAATACGGCTTTTTCATTAGCTCTGCTTTTTCTTTTTAGCTAAAACATAAGCAATAGTTGTAATCCCTGCACCTACCGCCGCAATTGCTCCTGCTGTAATGCAAATAATTTTAATCGTCTTTTTCTTCATATCATTTTCCCTCCTGTAAGGTCTCTTCCGGTTTTGTGGTCATAATTTTGTAAAGCTGTGTGTCTTTCGGGAACTTATCCACGAACGGAATAATCACATTGCCGTAAAAAATCAGCCCTTCGCCTGCACCTGAATTGGTTACATACGAGAGCTGATGAGGGGAGATATTGAGCTGTTTTGCGAGAATTTGACGGTCGCCGCCTGCCTGATTGAGCATATAAATGAAGTCGGAGTTTTCAAAGATGTTCTCAATCTCACGGCTTGCAAGCAAGTCTTTGACGTTTTGGGTGAGTCCTGTCGGAATTCCGCCCCATTTTCTGAAACGCTTCCAGATTTCGCACGAATACGCCGCTGTCTGCTCTTCCTTGAGAAGCAAGTGGAACTCGTCGATATAATAG
>CALMXN010000102.1 GCA_937871145.1 uncultured Clostridia bacterium | reverse complement strand
AAGTGCGAAGTCTTTCCCATGGATCTTCATTCAAGAAACGAAGGCAGGAATCGAATGTTGCTCCGCCCCAGGCTTCTACTGAATGAAAACCGATCTTATCCATAGCAGGAAGAATAGGGAGCATTTCATCCATTGTCATACGAGTTGCGATCAAAGACTGATGAGCATCACGCAAGACGGTTTCTGTAATTTTGATTTTTCCCATCGTGTTATATCCGCCTTTCGTAATTATTGAATAATAGCAATAAGTGTTCCTGAATCAACTGTGTCACCTTTTCTAACATTGATGCTTGCAACTGTACCAGCAACTGGTGAAACAACGTCATTTTCCATTTTCATAGCTTCAAGAACGATAACAGGTGTTCCGTTTTCAACCTTATCGCCGACTTTAACTTTAACGTCAAGAACGTTACCAGGCATTGGAGCATTGATTTCTGTTCCGCCTGTTACCTGTGGCGCAGGAGCTGGAGCTGCTACTGGAGCAGGAGCTGCAACTGATGCTGGAGCCGCTACTGGAGCTGGAGCTACTACTGGAGCAGGTGCTGCTACTGGTGAAGATGATGTCTGGCCAGCTTCTTCAACTGCTACGTCATATGTTTTACCGTTTACTGTTATATTATATTTTTTCATATAATTTCCTCCAAAATAATATTAATAATTCTTAGAAAGGCATATTACTATGCTTTTTTGGGAGTCTGCTAATTCTCTTACCTGCAAGAATTTCAAGAGCTGTAATTATTGTTGCTCTTGTATCAGCAGGATCAATTATATCATCAATGCAGTTATCTTCAGCAGCTTTGAAAGCTGAAGCTTCATTTGCACAATATTCATCTGCAAGTTCTTTTCTCTTTTTGTCAAGATCAGCAGCACCCTTAAGCTCATCATGCTTTAAGAATTCAACGGCTGTTTCAGGAGCAAGTGGAGAAATAACAGCTACTGGATATGCATAAGTAAGGTCTGCATTTGCACCCTTACCTGCAAGAGCAATGTAAGCCGGACCATAAGCCTTACCAACAATCAGTGAAATTTTAGCTGTTGTAGCTTCAGCATATGCATGAGCAAGCTTAGTCATATCTCTGAGGCTTCCCTTAACTTCTGCTTCATCTGAAAGCTCAAAGCCTTCAGTATCAACGAGAGTAATTACAGGGATTGCAAAAGCATCACAGGTTCTTACAAAGCGTGAAAGCTTTGAACAGTCATCTGCTGTAAGCTTTGCATTTGTCTTGTTTGTTGCAAGGAAACCAACAGTAGCACCATTTACTGAAGCAAGTGCAGTATAAGAAGCAACACCGAAATCAGGTGAAAGCTCAATAACACTATCAGCATCAGCAATTGATTTTACCATTGAATCTGCTTCTGTTTTCATATCAAAAACAGGAGCAGTATATTCAAACATTGGAACTGCTGAAAGATTGTTCATAGGGAGCATTGTAACCAATGTTTTTGCCATCTCAACAGCTTCTTTGTCTGTATCACATATTAAATTAGCTGTTCCGCATTTTGCAGAATTTTCAGCATAATTATTGACAGTATCCTTACTGTTTGGTGTAATGAAAAGTTCAGCATCCTTTGCCATTACGACAAAATCAGCAGAAGTTGCAAGCATTGCAGAGCTTGAAGCACATGTTCCTGCTATTACTGAAATCTGTGGAACAACACCTGAAAGGTTTGATGCCCACATAAGTAATTCGCCATATGCTGATAATGCTTTTACACCTTCTGAAATAACGGCGCCGAATGAATCATATATTCCTACAACTGGAACACCCGTTTTTGCAGCAAGGTCGTAAATCTTCTTGATTTTCTTTGCGTGATTTTCACCAAGTGCACCTCTTTTTACAGTGATATCCTGTGAAAAAGCGTATACAGGGCTACCATCAACATATCCGAAAGCTGTGATAACTCCACAAGAAGAGTCACCCTGCTTTGTAAACATATCAAGTTCTGTGAAAGCACCTTCGTCATATAAGTAAGTTAGTCTTTGTCTTGCAGATGTAGAAGATGAAAGTTCATTTTTCATATCCGTAAGCTTTGAAAGAGTATTTTCAAGTGCCATTTTTTATCCTCCAATCGAAAATAGAAATCCTTAATATTATAACATTATTTGAGCTTTTTTACAACATAAATTTAAAAATTCTTGCATTTTTTACATGTATCCATAAAATTCGCTATATTCCTCATTGTATTTTCATTTTCAGAAATAAATCTTAACTTTATAAGGTTAATCTTATCATCAATGTTAAATACAGCAGAATTAATATTATTGTTTAATGCAAGAAACAAGATTGTTCGTGCAATACCATCATAGAGCTCTAAATCAGATTTACTGTCAATATAATCTATTACTATGCTGCTATTACTGTAATGATAAATTCCAAACCCGATTACATTCCCATTATCCATGGCTTCGGCAACGCTGACAATTTCATCAGAAATATTTAATTCTTCAAATAGTTTGTAATAATTTTTATAGTCCCTTGCTTGTACAATTTCGAGCATGTCAATCTTCCTTACCTATAGAATTCCTTAATGCGCGAAGTTCTTCGGCTGTAAGCTCTCGCCATGTTCCAGGCTTGAGCATACCAAGCTTTATCGGACCAACGCCTGTTCTTTTAAGTCTTGCTACTTCAAGTCCGACAGCCTCGCACATTTTTCTTATCTGTCTGTTTCTTCCCTCACGGATTACCATCTGAAGAACAACTCGTCCAGTTTCTTTTGTGAGGACATTTATTGTTGCAGGCATTGTTTTCTTCCCGTCAATCAAAACGCCCTCAGTGAGTTTTACTAACTGTTCGTCAGAAATATCTGGTCTTACTGTTACACGATATGTTTTACTGACGTGCTTGCTTGGGTGCATAATACTATTAGCAAAAACGCCGTCATTTGTAAACAAAAGCAAGCCCTCAGAATTACGGTCAAGTCTTCCTATAGGATAAACTCTCTCCGACACTCCTGAAAGCAGCTCTGTAACGCATCTTCTGCCCATTTCATCCTCCATTGTTGTAACATAACCACGAGGCTTGTTGAGCATTATATAAGTAAACTGTTTCTTTTTATCAAAATATATTCTTTCATCATCAACAGTAATAATATCTTTTGACGGGTCGGCCTTATCGCCGAGCTTTACAGGGCGTCCATTGTTTTTAACCCGATTTCTTGAGATAAGCTCATCAGCTTTTCTTCTTGAACAAAATCCACTGTCACTGATAATTTTCTGTATTCTTATTTTTTCCAATTAATTTCTCATCCTTTATGTATTGTTTAATCAAATACATTCCTTATAAATTTTTTTAATGAAAACCTTGGCTCGATATATAAATCTTTTATATCTTCATCAAGCACTATAGGTACTGACTGAACTACCTGATTATTTATAAGATAGTCAGCTCTGCCAATAATATCACCTTTTTTTGCAGGGGCATAAATAAACTTCGGCAGATATACTTTCTTTTCAATATTTGACATATTATTGCCGAACATTGTTATTGTTGCAGGAATCTGCTGTTTTACAAAAGCAACTTCTCTTTTCCCACCGACTACGTGAACCAGCATATTCATACTATCAATAGGAATTTCAACCTTTTTCACCATTGAATAACCATAATCATACATACAGACATGGTCGTTCCAGTCACTTGGTGCATTAAGGGTAACACATATTAACGTAACACCATCTTTTATACAAGCTGAAACAAGACATCGTTTTGCTTTGTCAGTAAAACCTGTTTTTACGCCGATAACACCATTATATTGTTTTAATAATTTATTTGAATTGTAAAGCCATCTGGTATATGGCGGATTACCATATTGAAGTTCAACCTTAGGTGTCGAACAGATTTCTCTGAAGGTTGGATTTTTCAAAGCTTCCTGCGTGAGCAGTGCCATATCCCGCGCGGTTGAATAATGATAATCTGTATAATCATCAAGCCCCGACGGTGTAACAAAACTTGAATGCTTCATACCGATTCTCTTGGCTCTCTCATTCATAAGCTTTATAAAATTATTAGTACTACCAGCAACTTTAACTGCTGTTGCATTCGCTGCATCATTCCCGCTTGGGAGCATCATACCATAGCATAAAATACGTTTGGTAACCTGATCTCCTTCAACAAGCCCCATTGAAGAGCCTTCAACCTTAATTGCATTTGAATCAACAGTAAAATACTCATCAAGATTTCCGCTTTCAATAGACAGAAGCGTTGTCATAATTTTTGTTGTACTCGCCATTGGCATTATCTGGTCTGCATTTTTTTCATACAATACTCTGCCAGTTGTAGCATCGATAAGTATAGCAGATTTAGCAGATATATTAACACTGCCGACAGCATCGGCAGTGTTATCAGCCGGCATAAATAGAAATGGTAAAATCAATGCAACAATCATACTAACAAGCATTTTTCTCATATTCACACCTCAAAGTAGTTTATATGAATTATTATGCAGGTTGTCAGTCGAAAATTCTTGAAATATAGATTATTGCTCGTCCTTCTTGTCTTTCTTCTTAACAATTGATGTAATTTTATCAATAACATCAGGGATCATATTAACAACAGCGTTTGATGAATTCGCATTCATTGACATCTGAAGAAGCTTAACATCACCATTGGCAATTACACTAAAAGCAATTGGAGAGATTGTTACACCTGCTCCACTTCCGCCACCGAAAAGATCTTTTGCTGATTTTGATGAGATATCAGATCCACCGGAAGCAAATCCGAAAGAAACCTTTGATACAGGAATAATTGTAATTCCGTCTGCTGTTGTAATAGGGTCACCAATAATTGTTTCAACATCAACCATCTGTTTGATTTTTTCTAATGAGGCGCCTATAAGTCCTTCAATTGGGTGATCACTCATTTTTTACATCTCCGTTTCATTTTCTCGTTTTTCGAGTTTGAATTTAGTATATATATATTTAAATAAAATAAACACTGCAAGTGCAATAATTGTACTTGGTCGAGTTTTTATCTTCCCTGAAAATGCGTATTCACTATCTGGTGAATTATATTTTGCTGATATATTGACTTTTTTTATTGACACTGTGAGAAAACTTGTTATTACACCAAGTGCGCCATAAATTGCTCCATTCATCTTTCCATAAGACATTGCACATTCATATGCATCCTCATCAGCAACAGCAATATCAATTTTTAAGTCTGTTACTCTGATTGCTTTGATAAGCTTTTTTACTGCCTTTTTGCCAAGTGGGATATATGGCTTTATATCCTCCCATTTTTCCTTTAAGTCATCAAGCTTTTCAAAAAGTTTGTTTTTCTCACTTTCTTCTTCATTGCCATCGTTGAACGGAAAATTTTCCGCCTTATGTTGATGTTTATCATCAGACTTATCTTTTGGTTCATTATCAGGAACATTATCCTCAGAGTCAATCTTTTCTTTCGTTTCGTGAATTGGTTGATTAATGCTATCAGTAACAGACTTGCTTTGTTGCTGTTTCTTTTTCTTAAGCTTTTCATATTTTGCTTTTTCTTTAGCAAGCTTTTTCTGAAGCTTTTTCTTTTTTCTCTTATTTTTTCTTATTTGTCTTTTTTTATTCTTCTTTTTTTCTTTAAAAGGATAAATAGTAAAAAAAAGATACTTAGCTTTTGCCGTAAACTTATTATCTGAATAATCAACTGATAACACAACAGAAAAATGCAGGAGTATGAATATCAATAAAATTACTGATAGAATTATATACAAAGCTATCATAACATCCTCCAAAAATTAAACTGTTGCTAGTTCGTCCTCTTCATCTATATCGTTGAAGCTTACCTGATCATTATGATTCGGTAATGGCGGAAGTTCATCAAGTGATGATAACTTAAAACAACGAAGGAAAGTATTTGTTGTTCTGTATGCTATAGGTCGGCCAGGGACATCAAGGCGTCCTGATTCTTCAAGTAAATCTTTTTCAGCAAGAGAATTCACTACATATGTGCTGTCTACTCCCCTGACGTGTTCAACAAAGGCCTTTGTAACAGGCTGATTATATGCAACTATCGTTAAAACCTCCATTGCAGCAGGTGAAAGAGTAGCGTTCTTCTTGCTTTCAATTGCTGCTTTTATTGGTCCAGCGAACTCAAGTCTTGTTGTGAGCTGATAACAGTCAGCAAGCTTTATTACTCTTAAAGCACTCTGACAGTTCTCATATCTGTCCTCAAGAAGCTGAATCATTTTGGGAAGTGATTCAAGTTCAATGCCACTTGTAGATGAAAGCTTGTCCCCGCTTATAGGATCACCGCAGGCAAACAGTATAGCTTCAAGTGTTGAGATTTTTTCATCTATGTTCATATTAGTCTTACCTTTCAAGTCTGATTAAGTTTTTGAAACAATACGTCTGTTAAAGCTTATCTCGGTATTATCATCATTAAGGATAACACGTCCTGATTTTGTGAGTTCAAGTACAGCTAAAAAAGTCGCAACACGTTCTGACCTGTCATACATTCCTTCATAAAGCATGTCAATTGAAAAAACTTCACCGTTATAAAGCTTTTTAAGTACATAAATAATTTTTGATGTTACAG
>CALMXN010000101.1 GCA_937871145.1 uncultured Clostridia bacterium | reverse complement strand
AAATCGGAAAGTTTACAAAGCAGGATATCAGGGAGTTATGCCCGTCACTCAGCATTAGTTCTGTCGAGGGTTCGCTCAGAAAGATGGTCAGTTCAGGAGAGTTGAAACGCGAGGGTACTGGAAAGTCCATTTATTATGTTCGGTTGAAATGAGTTTACGTTTATGTCGCAGCATTTTTGGCAAAAGTGAAAAAATAATTTAACTAAGGGAGTCGTGTTTCACGACTCCCTACTTATATGCTTTTGATTTCTGCAAGGGGGTTGTCCAAAACGGACATTCCTTTATCGTTCTCGTCAATGTAAGTTCAGACAATCTCATAGTTCAGATTCTGCGGCACAAGCTTGCTCTGTACAGACATTTGAAGTATTATTTTTTCAACTGACGTGCAGTCATATCCTATGAATAATCACGCTTGCTATTGACAAACTGTCGTTATAACGATATAATATAAGCGAAAGAAGAACTATCGTTTTAACGATATAGAAAAGAGGCTTGACTATGAAAAACGAACTTACAATTTATCACGGTTCACCAATGATAATTGAGCTACCGACATTCGGAAAAGGAAATCCAAATAACGACTACGGACTTGGCTTTTATTGTACAGAATCCTTAGAGCTTGCAAAGGAATGGGCTTGTTCATCGGAAACAAGCGGCTACGCAAATAAATATGCATTGGACACGGACGGTTTGTCTGTTCTCTGTCTTTCGGACGGCGAGTATCACATTCTCAACTGGCTTGCAATTCTGCTTGAGAACAGGAGGTTCCGTATCAGTGGTGACATCGCCATTCGTGCAAAGGAATATATCTCGGAAAAGTTTTTGCCCGATTATCAAAGTTATGACATAATAATAGGATACCGTGCGGACGATTCATATTTTTCGTTTGCGGCGGCATTTCTGAACAATACGATTTCGCTTTCACAGCTTGAAAAAGCAATGGTACTCGGTAAGCTGGGAGAACAGATTGTTGCAAAAAGCGAGAAAGCGTTTGATAGACTTGCTTATATTGAGAGTATACCTGCTGGTAAGGAGCTTTACTATCCGAAAAAGCTTGCACGTGATAACGGCGCACGGGAAGAATTTCGCAAGGAAAAGAGCCGTACTGCAATCGAAAACGAGGTGTATGTTCTCGATATTATTAGGGAAGGGTGGGATAACAATGACGCACGCTTACAGCGAATTGTACTTGGATGATGCTATGCTTGCGCTTGGTGATATGTTAGAATATGCTATCTGTGACTGCGGCTATGAACCTGATATGTTTTTCTTAATGTTTATCACTTCGGGAGTGGCTGAAAAGTTCGGCTTTGGCAATCCGAAATACAACGGCGGAATGTCCGGTGTTGAGCTTGCGTCAGATGTCATTTTTATCACAACTGGAAGTCGTCCGAATACTCCCACAGTTCAACACGAAAGTCATGGCAAAGAATATTGGGCAGGATGGATTATGGCATATTATCAGTGGCACAGCGGGCTGTCATTTTCTGATATGACACAAAACGGGTTAAGTGTTTCCGAGGTTATGGGTATGTACATTCTTCACGAGGCAGATGAGAGTAAGTTTGTTGAAGCGGCTGATGAGATAATCGACAGACACAAAAATGAGAAGCCGCCAAAGCTTTCGGTAGTAAGGAAAGCTCGTGGCTTCACACAGCAGCAGCTTGCAGACGCTTCCGGAGTAACGCTCCGAATGGTGCAGCTGTATGAGCAACGGCAGAATGATATTTCAAAAGCACAGGCAGGAGTTGTGATGCGTCTTGCGAAAACGCTTGGGTGTGAAGCGGAGGACTTGGTGGAGTAAGTTTCCCTTGATACAAGGGCGCACTTTTCTCTAACGTAGTTGGATTTATCGCTTACTACAAAAAGCTCCCTCCGAAAACTCAAAGGGAGCAATTTTGATTAATTTATTCCAATGTGCATGAAAAATAAACGTCATTATATTAAGCCTTTTTTATATCCATGTTTATTTTCCCATCTTTTATCTCAATAATTCTGTCAGCTTTTTCAGCAATATGTCGGTCATGCGTAATTATTATAAAAGTTGTCCTGAATTTTTCATTAATATCCCTAAGCAGGTTATATATTGTTTCAGTTGAATCAGAATCAAGGTTTCCGGTAGGCTCGTCCGCAAGAATGATACTAGGATTATTTAGAATTGCTCTTGCTATTGCCGTTCTTTGCTGCTGACCACCCGACATTTTTGTGGCATTATTGTTTATAACCTTTTCAAGTCCGACAAGTGTCAGATATTCCTTTGCCTTTTCAAGTATTTCTTTTGAAACTTTTCCGCCGCCTATTCTATACGGCATTAGCACGTTCTCAAGAGCTGTAAATTCAGGTAACAGGTAATGAAACTGAAATACAAAGCCTATACTTTTATTTCTGAGATCAGCAAGCCTGTTTTTGGATGCCGTTCCAGTATCAACACCGTCAAGTATTACCTCTCCACTTGTCGGCGTATCAAGGGTACCAATTATATTGAGAAGAGTGCTTTTCCCACTTCCAGACTGCCCGATTATTGAATTGAATGAACCTTTTTCAAAGTTGAGACTAATATCTGTCAACACCTGCGTTTTTACGGCTGTTCCATAAATCTTATTTACATTTTTAAGTTCAAGTATATTGTTCATAGCCGCCTCCTAGTTGTTTCTTATAATGTCAATCGGATTAAGTGTTGATGATTTTCTCGCTGGAATAAGCGAAGCAAAAAGGCAGGCGAACACTGCTATTCCCCCTGATAATGCTATGAATTTGCTGTCAATATACAGTGCCACAACAGGTGTTCCATCGGGGTTAAGTGCAAAAGTTGTAAATGCTGTTGCTAATCCAAGTCCTAAAAGGATTCCAGCTACTGCTCCGAATACACCCAGTATCAGACCTTCAAACAAGAAAATCAAACTGGATTTAATATTCTTAATTCCCATAGCTTTTAAAATTCCGATTTGCTTTGACTTTTGCATTACAGTTATTGCAAGCACACTAGAAATTCCGAGAACAACAGAAAGCATAACGAAAATCTGTATCATAAGGCTTGATATACTTTGCCCCTGAAGTCCGCTCAAAAGCTGTTCGTTTTGCTCTTTCCAGTTGGTTATTTTATAGTTGCCATCATTGATTGATGACTTAATGTTTTTAGCAATTATATCTGAAGAAAAAACGTCGTCATCACTAACCTGCATTTCCAATGAAGTAACAACATCATCCGCTTTGAAAATTTCCTGTGCATATGAAGTCATCGTTATACACCAGCTATTATTAATCTGAGCAACCTTTAAATCGAAAAATCCTGAAATTTTACATTCAATCGTTCTTTTATCAGGAGTAATTATATTTATTGCATCGCCGGTCTTGAGCCCGTATTCTTCCTTCACGTTTTTGCCAAGAAGAACCTCACCTGAGTCGGACGGCATTGTACCATCTGTAATTGCGTCAGAAATTTTATATATTTCATCTGCTTTTGAAAAATCAAAGCCTCTTATTAAAAGTGATTGAGTTTTATTGTTATATTCCATTAGTGCCGCATTGTCATAAACAGGAGAAACTGCTGTAATTTTCGAATCAGTGCCCTTAACCTTTTCAGTTAGAGATGTATAATCATAAATTAGCTTATCCTCAGTATCTGAAGTAATGGTAATCTGTGAAGAACTGCCGATGGTTTTTTCAACAAGGCTTTTTTGCAGACCCTGAATAAGCGAACCGATAAATATCTGAACAGAAATTCCAATACCAATACCTAAAATGATAATCAGCGTTTGAGATAAATTAGATTTTAAAAACCTTGTAGCTATATTAAGGCTCAGCTTCATATGCTTGCCTCCTTTTCAACAATATTTTTTATATCCTCAAAAGTTTCGGCATAATAGTCTGCGCCTACCATAGCTACATTAGCACTATTCATTGAGAACGCATAGCCGCCAACTATAATCCTACTATCTGTTTTTTTGCGCAGGTCTTCAATTATTTTCTTTGTAGCAACAAGATTATAGTAATTGCTGACACTTATTGCAATTAAATCAGGCTTAATTTTTTCTATGGCATTATAAAAATCTGAATAAGGCGTGTTGCTCCCAACAAAAACAGCACTATAACCGCATATTTTAAGATAGTCTGCAACCATTCTAGCACCTAAGTCATGGTATTCTTCAGGAGGACATAAAATAACCGCAGAGCCTTTATTGAGGTTTTTATCGCTCATTTCAATTACAAAGGGATAACAGCACTCAACAATTGTCCTGACAATTGCAGTTCTAACATGTTCCTTCCATATGCAGACATCCTTATCAGAAAGAGAGCAATACATATTATTCAATGCAGGAGCAAGTATTTCTGAATACAAACAAATAACGTCAATTTTCTTATTCTTTAAAAGATTTAATGCATATTCAACGGCCTTTTCTTTATTTTCGGTTTCTAATATCTGCTTAAATTCCTCAACATATTTTTTCAAACTTTAAACCTCCCTTTAATTTTTACGCTTTACAAAATGAAATCCTGAGACGAAGAATGTTATTCATTTTTGATTATATCACATATTATGTCAAAAAGCAACGATTTTCAATGTTGTGTTTCATATTATTTGCATAAGGTGAATTGTTAATGAAATAAGGGGATATTCACTTAATGCCTTGACTTTGACCTTTTTGTGTGGTATATTTTAAGCGAAATGAGCAGTGATTAAGGGCATGAGACAATTCAATTACTCTGCAATCAGAGATGAAAAGTGGGATTCCGATATTCTGGGACTTGTTGCTGCCATTTATAAATTAGCTGGAAAACAAGAACAATATCTGAAACAAAGACCTAAGGATCTGGAAAAGCTTGTGGAAATCGCAAAGATCCAGAGTACCGAGGCATCCAATGCAATCGAAGGAATTGTAACTACAAACACACGTATCAAACAGCTTGTCGAAGAAAAAACTGCTCCAAGAAATCGTGACGAACAGGAAATTGCGGGCTATCGTGATGTATTAAACATCATTCACGAAAACTTTGATACGATTCTGATTTCAAGAAACTACATTCTTCAGCTGCATAAAATCATGTACAGCCATATGAATAATCCGATGGCGGGGCAAACGAAAAATGTCCAGAACTATATCAGCGCAAGTTATCAGGATGGGCATACAGAGATTTTATTCACGCCGCTTGCGCCATACGAAACGCCGGAGGCTTTAGATAAAATCTGCGAGGAATACAATAAAGTGATTGGCAATCTGGAGCTTGAACCGCTGATTGC
The DNA here is from genome assembly GCA_937871145.1 of uncultured Clostridia bacterium. Lineage (GTDB taxonomy): Bacteria > Bacillota > Clostridia > Oscillospirales > Ruminococcaceae > SZUA-444. Next base: position 2,012 of record CALMXN010000101.1, on the reverse strand, counting down.
TATACCTGTATTTATTCACGATTTTTTATGTATTCATCCGTTCAACGATGGCAACGGAAGAATGAGCCGTTTACTTACTACGCTTCTTTTGTATCGTAGCGGATTCTTTGTAGGAAAATATATTTCGTTGGAAGCAAAAATTGCGAAGAACAAAGACCTTTACTATAATGCACTGAACAAATCTCAACATGGTTGGCATGATGGGACAGAGGATGTTATTCCGTTTGTAAAGTACATTCTCAGCACAATACTTGCCGCATACAAGGACTTTGAGGATAGATTTGCAATCGTAGAAGAAAAGCTTCCCGCCGTTGACATGGTACGGAAAGCTGTAATGAATAAAATCGGAAAGTTTACAAAGCAGGATATCAGGGAGTTATGCCCGTCACTCAGCATCAGCTCTATCGAGGGTTCGCTCAGAAAGATGGTCAGTTCAGGAGAGTTGAAACGTGAGGGTACCGGAAAGATGATTTATTATATTCGGTTAAAATAAGTTTATGTTTATGCCGCTACATTTTTGGCAAAAGTGAAAAAATCAAAGTGCACAAAGGCTTTAAAATCATTAATACGCAAGAAAATAATCTCCGAAGATGAGAAATCTGGAATCAAATTATTGTAAATATTTAAATGTCCAACGGCTACCTACACTTGATATAGGTAGCCGTTGTTTCATATATAAAAAACTCACCCCGTTAAATGCCTTTCGACACTTACGAGGTGAGCTTGTTTGTTTTAATATTCCAACAACACATCAACCGTCAGGTTGTTTATGTGTTAAATCTTTATATTACTTGTTCTTAATAGCAGCCTGTGCAGCTTTTCTGATAATAAGGACTTTTTATGTATGGAAGGCTCATCGCCCTCCGAAACGCTGATTATGTCATCGACGCTGACAACGGCTTTATTCTTTCTCCCTGTAACATTGCAGGCGAGACGGGTAGTTTTGCTGAAATCCGTATGAATATCCCAGATAAATTTTTCATTGCTTTCGGGAATAACGTCCTCGATAATTTCGCTCAGAAAATCTTGCGTCAGTTTTTTGTCCGATAAATCTGCAAGTCCTTTCAGCGTATGCTCAATCTGTTCAAGATTTGCGAACATTCCGTCCTGCAAATGCTGCTGTGAGCTGATGTTCTTTTCCTGCTCGTCAAGCTTTGCAAAATCCGCTTCAAGTTCCTTTTTCATCTCCGCACATTCTTCCTTGCTGATTTCATTTTCGGCACGCATATTCAGAATGTTCTTTTTCTTCTGTTCAAGCTTGGTTCTCTGTGCCTGAATATATTCAGCGGTAACATTGTTTCCGCTGTCAAGCTCAGCCTTGTAATATTTTCGGATATAGGAAAGTGCCGTTGCCATATCGTCCTGACGTGTAACCCACATTTTATTCAGCAGTTCATCAGCCATCAGGTCGAGTTTCCAGTCACATACCATCTTCATATCACAATATCCGTCGGTGTCAAGCCCGTTGTTTTTCCTGTCGGAAGCAGAGCCGTTGTTAACCCTGTTGTAACAGCTATAACCGTGAACAACAGTGCCGTCCTTTTTCCTGTGCCAGATGTCTTTTCGGAATGATGAACCACATTTGCAGCGGAGCTTGTCCTGCCATAAATCTCGTGTTGTTCTGTGGCTGATTTTCTTTACCTGACCGTTTTCAACAAGCGACGGCTTGCTCTTTGATTTTTTCAGCACATTGCACCTATCCCATAATTCTTCACTGACTATCGGCTCAAAATTGCCTTTTACAAGAATATAGGTTGAAGCGTCATAATTATTGATACGCTTCTGTTCAAGGAAGTTGTTACTGTGTGACTTGTTGTAGCAGATATATCCCTTGTAGGTGGCATTCCCGATAATTCTCACAATCGTTCCTGCGTCCCATTTAACCATACCCGAAGCGTTCAGGCGTTTTGCCTTTGTCAGTTCCTTTGCAATTTTCATTCCGCCCATACCGGCGGAATACATTTTGAAAATCATACGCACGGTTTCAGCCTGTTCGGGATTGATAACATAAG
>CALMXN010000100.1 GCA_937871145.1 uncultured Clostridia bacterium | reverse complement strand
AGGTATGGTGTAGCCGTCGCACAGCAGTGCACCCGTCGGATTCGCAAACGACGTTAAAAAAAATAACCTATATATTTCAGGGTGGGTGTTGTGCCTGCCCTGTATATTATATATTATCAGTATTAAGAAAGCAGTCGTTTTTAGAAATTGCTTTCTTAACAGTAATAATAAACTTGGTGTGCCTGGAGGGATTCGAACCCACGACCTTTTGGTTCGTAGCCAAACACTCTATCCAACTGAGCTACAGGCACAACTAATGCTTATATAGCATATCATAATTAGTACAGCTTGTCAACAATATTCTCAAAAGAATATTTTACCTTAATATTAAAAGGGGCAGAATTTCTGCCCCTTTGTTTTATCTGTAGTCACCCATGAAGAACAATGCGAGTGTCCCAGGACCTGAATGTGAACCTATAACAGTTCCGGTATTATTAATAATGCATTTTTCAATGCCGAACTTTTCCTTTACTATGTTAGCAACATATTCAGCATCTTCAATGCAGTCACCGTGACATATTGCGAACACTGTGTTTTCCCAGTTGCCAATACGTTTTTCCATGTTATCAACAAGCCAGTTGAGCGATTGTTTTCTTCCACGTACTTTTGCGAGTGGAATGAGATGTCCTTCATTGTCAACGTGAAGTCCTGGCTTTATGCCGAGGATTGAACCAGCAATAGCTGAAGTCTTTGAAACACGACCGCCTCTGTGAAGGAACATTAAGTCGTCAACAGTAAACATATGACATAGATGAAGTTTGTTTTCTTCAACCCAATCAGCAATTTCATCAAGTGATTTTCCCTGATTTATCATTTCAACAGCTTTATAAACAAGAAGACCTTCACCGAGCGAAGCACAAAGGCTGTCAACAATACGGATACGGGCATTTGGATATTTTTCAGCAATGTTTTCGCTGGCAATTCGTGCGCTGTTGTATGTTCCGCTTAAGCCTGACGAAAAAGCTATGTAAAGGATTCCCTTATCCTGTTTCACAATATCCTCAAATACTGTTTCAAAGGTATCAGGTGTAATCTGTGAGGTTTTTACAATGTTGCCTTCACGCAATTTTTTATATAATTCCTTATATGGCATTCCTGAAACGTCATTGTATTCCTTACCATTAAGTTGATAAGTAAGCTCGACAAGCGTAATATCATTTTCCTTATAAAATTCTATTGGTAAATCAGAGGTGGAATCTGTAATAAATACAAAATCTTTGTTTATGCTCATTATATCACTCTCCATCTTATTCATATATTTTTATTATAGCATAAATAATAATCTTTTCAAGCATTTATTTTATTATCCCATCTGCAATGCTTTTATTTCAAATGTCAATATGTTATAATGGTATAAAATCTTGCAAGGGGTGCTTATTTATGAGATTCAGGCCGTGCATTGACATACATAACGGAAGTGTAAAACAAATTGTTGGTGGTTCACTTTCAGATAATAATAATTCAGCAAAGGAAAACTTTATTTCCGAAAAGAACGCCGATTATTACGCAAGCCTTTATAAAAAGGACGCTCTTATCGGTGGACATATTATATTGCTCAATCCTGTTTCTTCAGAGTACTATCAAGCTGATATAAATCAGGCTCTTCTTGCTTTGAAATCCTATCCGAATGGGATGCAGATAGGTGGCGGAATAACTGACAAAAACGCACAATTTTTTTTAGAGAATGGTGCATCACACGTTATTGTGACATCATTTGTTTTTAAAAATGGTACTGTGAATTTTGATAATCTGAAAAGTCTTGTTAATTGCATAGGGAAGGAACATCTTGTGCTTGACTTATCCTGCAGAAAAAAAGGCAGTGATTATTATATCGTAACAGACAGGTGGCAGAACTTCACTGATATAAAGCTTAATAAGTCAGCCCTTAAGGAACTTGCACAGTATTGTGATGAATTTCTTGTACACGCTGTTGATGTTGAGGGCAAGTCAGCTGGTATTGATGAGCATATTCTAAAAATTCTTTCAGAGTGTGACAGTGTTCCGATAACCTATGCTGGCGGAGTTTCCGATATGGCCGACCTTGAAAAATTAAGAAAGCTCGGTAATAATAAAATTGATGTTACCATAGGTAGTGCACTTGATTTGTTTGGTGGAAAAATGCAATATGAAAAGATAATTGGATTCTGTAATGAAATTAAGGAGTAACATGCCAAAATTTACTGAAATTGAGTGTTCAACAGCTTGTAATAAATTAAAAAGAGCAATGCCGTTTTCGTGGGATTTGAATATTTATCGTGGCTGTCAGCATGGGTGTAAGTATTGCTATGCATTGTATTCTCACGATTATATAGGCGATTCAAATTTCTACAACGATATTTATGTAAAGACAAATATAGTGGAAAAGCTTGAAGAACAGTTATCAAGCCCTTCTTGGAAGCATGAAGTTGTAAATATCGGTGGAGTAACAGACAGCTATCAGCCAGCAGAAGCAAAATATAAGCTTATGCCTGAAATCTTGAAGCTGATGATAAAATACAGAACGCCTTGTATTATTTCAACAAAATCCGATCTTGTTTTAAGGGACTATGATCTGATTGCCGAGCTTTCAGAATTAACATATGTAAATATAGCTTGTACTATAACCTGTATGGATGAAGAAATCCGAAAAAAAATTGAGCCGAACGGTGCTGAATCATTAAAAAGATTTGCTGTGCTTAAGGAATTTTCAAAGACAAATGCTTCAACAGGGCTTCACTTTATGCCGATTATCCCATATCTTACTGACACAAGAGAAAATGTTGAGGGACTATATTCAAACGCAAAGGACAGTAATGTTGGTTATGTACTCCCTGGAGTTTTATATTTAAGGGGGAAAACGAGGGGAGTGTTCCTTGATTTTATAAAAGCTGAGTTTCCACTTCTTTACCCAAAGTTTTTAGAGCTTTATAAAAAAGGCGGAGCGGGTGTCGAGTATAAGAATGAGCTTTATAAAATGGTTAATGAATTAAAAGCAAAGTATGAGCTGTCAGGTTCTTATTCAAAGATAATGAAGGAAAAACTAAAACAGGATAATATGCAGACATCCTTGTTTGATTAATAATAACTAAAAATAAAAAGTCAGCCAATCGGCTGACTTTTATTATTATTCTACTTTTTCTTCTTCATCTTCCGTCTTTCCAACAGCAGTATATTTTTTTGCAAAACGTGAGAAGACTGTAATAACGATAATACCAATAATGAGCATAATAATGCAAGTTGCATTGACTTTAGTACGATTTGGCATATCACTGAAAATGCTTAAAACAGAGCCTAATACAAATCCTGAAATCGCAAAGTATGTTCCACGAGGGAATTTTGTCATAATTTTATCGAGAATGTTTGTTGTGAGGAGAGTTCCGATACCAACACTTGCAGCTAATGGAATAAGGAATCCAAAATCAAAGTTTGAAATTGCAGCCGTTGTTATTTTTAATATGCCGAGTGTAAGCAACATCTGAGAACAGCTTATTCCAGGGAGGACAAGTGCAATAGCAATAACAAATCCAGCAATAGTAATAATAAGAAGATTCATAAAGCTGAATCCGCCATCAAACTTGATGAGATCTTTTGGGATGAGGGAAATACCGAAACAAACTGCAAAGCCTAAAATCAGCAGAATTATATCTTTTATTTTGATCGTTTTTGCACCTGTCTCTTTTATAAGTGCTGGGATCGTCCCGACAATAATTCCTATGAATAAATATAGTAAAGGCTTTTCATAACTCTTTATTGCTACATCAATAATATTTGAAAGAAGAAAAATTCCTGCACATGAGCCTATCAAGAAGGTAATAAGAAAAACAATATTTTTCTTGAAGCCTTTTTTTGTTGTGATGGTGCCGACCGCCTGAATGAGCCTGTCATAAACACCAAGAATGATTGCCATTGTTCCACCGCTGAGCCCAGGTATTGTCATTGATGAACCAACAACAAATCCGCTGAAAATTGTTTTTAATATTTGAATAAACATATAATCCTCCAATTGAATGAGTAATTTGTACTTTCTGAATAATCTATATAAGCGTTAACATGTTAATGATAAATATATAGAATAATATAACAAACAAAAAAGGTTTTCAATGTAATTATTTTTCATCAAAAACCTA
>CALMXN010000099.1 GCA_937871145.1 uncultured Clostridia bacterium | reverse complement strand
CAGACGTGTGCTCTTCCGATCTGAACGTTCTTGATGCCGAATTTTCTTAATGGGTGAAGTGCTGGAACATAGCTTTGAATTGAGCAGTTTGATTTAACAGCAATAAAGCCACGTTTTGTTCCAAGTCTTTCTCTCTGAACTTTTATTATTTCAGCGTGTTCAGGGTTAAGTTCAGGCACCATCATAGGAACATCAGGTGTACCTCTGTTAGCTGAGTTGTTTGATATAACAGGGCATTCTGCTTTTGCATATGCTTCTTCAAGTGCTTTTATTTCATCTTTTTTCATATCAACTGCACAGAATACAAAATCAACCTGTGAAGCAATTTTCTTTATATCTGCTGTTGCATCGAGAACAATCATATTTTCCATATCTTTAGGAATAGGTTTTTTCATTGCCCATCTGTTGCCGATAGCTTCTTTAAGTGTTTTACCTGCAGAACGAGGTGAAGCTGCAACTGTTGTGACTTTGAACCAAGGATGATTTTCAAGAAGGATAGCAAATCTCTGTCCTACCATTCCTGTTGCACCGATAATTCCTACATTAAACTGTTTCATTTTAAAAAACTCCTATCTGTTTATAATAAAAGTGAAAAACAATAATAGAATAATTGATCGTTAATTACACTTTTTTATGCAAATAATATAAATATTAAAAAAACTGGTTGAAAACCAGTTCATCATACAATATAATAGAAATGTTGACATATTTATCGAATAATATATGTCGATAGCACTCCATCATAAAAATGATGACAATTGTATGCTTGTTAAACATACAATCAGGAATAACTTTTCCAACGAGTTAAACCTTCGGCGGCTGCACCTTTCACAACACCATAAACGACTTGGGAGTCTGTGTGTAGTTACTGTTTGGAGTCGCACCTCTACCTAAATTGATATTTATTTACATTTATAATAGCACTATAATTTATTCCTGTCAACTAATTTTTAGCGACAGAAAAATTTTTATTAAAGGAATTGAAATACTAAATGAAAAAATCCGACTTTTTTTACAATTTGCCCGAAGAACTTATTGCGCAGACGCCTGTTGAGCCCCGAAATTATTCACGTTTGATGAAAATTGACAGAGCTTCGGGTGAAATAGAACATAACCATTTCTATAATTTATGCAAATATCTTAAAAAGGGTGATTTACTGGTTCTGAACGATTCAAGGGTTCTTCCGGCAAGATTATATGGTGAGAAGGATGGCACAGGCTCATTCATTGAATTCCTTCTTCTCGAACAGAAGGGTAATCTTGAATGGGAAATTCTTTGTCGCCCGGGAAAGAAAGCAAAGGTTGGCAGAAAATTCTCTTTCGGTGGAGGAAAGCTTGAGGCTGAAATTTCGGAGGTTTTGGAGAATGGAAACCGTATCGCAAAATTTACTTGTGACGGGAACTTCTTTAACATCCTTGAAGAAATCGGTCAGATGCCTCTGCCACATTATATAACACATACACTTGATGATAAGGAACGTTATCAGACAGTTTATTCAAAGGAGCTTGGTTCCTCTGCTGCGCCAACAGCAGGATTACATTTTACTACCGAAATGCTTGATGAAATCAAAGCAATGGGAGTAAACATTGCATATGTGACGCTTCATGTCGGCCTGGGTACATTCCGCCCAGTAAAAGCTGATGAAATCACTGACCATCATATGCACTCCGAACACTATCATCTTCCTAAAGAAACCGCAGATTTAATCAATAAAACAAAAGTAGAGGGCGGAAGAGTTATCGCCGTCGGTACTACCTCATGCAGAACACTTGAAAGCGTTGCAACCTTTAAAAATGGTGTAATTGAAGAAAAAGAAGGCTATACCGATATTTTCATTTATCCAGGCTATAAATTCAAGGTGCTTGACGGATTGATTACAAACTTCCACTTGCCAGAAAGCACATTGATTATGCTTGTATCAGCCTTTCTGGGATACGATAAGACAATGAACGCATATAAAACAGCTGTGAATGAAAAATACAGATTTTTCAGTTTTGGTGACGCAATGATTATAGTTTGATACAATTGACAAACACGAAATGTAATAGTATAATTATGTTGTTAAAAGGGAGTAGTTATTACGTACAGTCAACATAATCCAGCTTGCTGGTGGTTGTACGCCTTGATTTTTTAAGGAATGAGACTTTTGGCACATCTTGTGTCATAAGTCTTTTTTAGTATTTCAAATTATTCAGTTGGGAGAAACAAGATGTATAAATTATTGAAACAAGAGGGAACAGCTCGTCGTGGCGAATTTGAAACTGTTCATGGAACAATCCAGACCCCTTGCTTTATGAATGTCGGAACAGCCGCTGCAATCAAGGGAGGAATTTCATCAGTTGACCTTGTGAATTTAAAATGTCAGGTCGAATTGTGCAACACATATCATCTGCACCTGAGACCAGGAGATAAAATTATAAACAAGCTTGGTGGACTTCATAAATTTATGAACTGGCAAAGACCTATTCTTACAGACAGTGGTGGATTTCAGGTATTTTCACTTGCAAAACTGCGTAAGATTAAGGAAGAAGGCGTGTACTTCAGCTCACATATAGACGGAAGAAAAATATTTATGGGTCCTGAAGAAAGTATGCAGATTCAGTCAAATCTTGCTTCATCAATAGCCATGGCATTTGATGAATGTGTTGAAAATCCAAGTACACACGAATATTCAAAGGCCTCCTGTGAGAGAACAACACGTTGGCTAACACGCTGTAAAGCAGAAATGCAAAGGCTTAATAATCTTGATACAACTATAAATAAAAATCAGATGCTCTTTGGTATTAATCAGGGTTGCGTTTATGATGATTTAAGAATTGAGCATATGAAGGAAATTGCTGACCTTGACCTTAACGGTTATGCTATCGGTGGCCTTGCAGTAGGTGAGCCGACGGAAATTATGTATCACGTTATTGAACAGGTGGAACCTTTTATGCCAAAGGATAAGCCAAGATATCTAATGGGTGTTGGTACTCCGTCAAACCTTATTGAAGGTGTTTACAGAGGCGTTGACCTTTTTGATTGTGTAATGCCAACAAGAAATGCACGTCATGCAACAATCTTCACATGGAGCGGTATTATGCATGCAACAAATGCAAAATATGAGCTTGATGAAAGACCACTTGATGAAGAATGTGACTGTCCTACTTGTAAAAACTTTTCACGTGCATATATAAGACATCTTTTTAAAGCTAACGAACAGTTAGCGGGAAGATTATGTGTTGAGCATAACCTCTATTTTTACAATACACTTATGGAGAAAATTCGTGACGCACTTGATAATGGAACTTTTGAAGAATTCAGGAATAAGTATTCTTCACTTCTATCGACAAAATTATAGACGAAAGGTATGTTACAATGGGTTATGTTGAACTCTTTTTACTTGCAGTAGGGCTTTCAGCTGATGCTTTTGCGGTATCAGTCACAAACGGAATGTGCAAGAAGAATATCAGGCTTGGCTGGACATTTGCTATAGCAGCCACCTTTGGAATATTCCAGGGTGTAATGCCAACAATAGGCTATGCACTAGGGAGCACATTTACAAAATTCATATCACAATATGACCACATTATCGCACTTATACTTCTTGGCTTTATTGGTGGAAAAATGCTATATGATGGAGTTAAAGGTGATGGCGAAGAAAGCTGTGACATGATTAAGCTTACCTTTGGTGCATTAATAGTGCAGGGTATTGCGACAAGTATTGATGCACTTGCAGTAGGTGTAAGCTTTGCAGCTATGAGCGTTAATATAATAAGCGCTGCGGCATTTATATGTTCAGTAACATTTGTGCTAAGTTTTATAGCAGTATTAATAGGAAAAAAATTCGGTGACCTTCTTAATAATAAAGCTGAAATAATCGGTGGACTTATTTTAATAGGAATCGGCGTGAAAATATTTGTAGAACACACATTTTTTGCATAATTAGTTTGACTTATTATATAAAAATGTGATATAATAAACTAATATATATTTTTGAAAGAGATTTTTAATATGATAAAGCTTGCAATTTTCGATTTAGATGGAACACTCATTAATTCAATAATGGATTTAGCTGATGCAACAAACTATGCTTTGAGGGAATGTGGTTTCCCAGAGCATCCTGTTGAAAAATATAATTATTTTGTTGGTGATGGTGTGAATAATCTGATTCTCAGGGCAATTCCTGAGGATTCACGTTGTGATGCAACAATATCTAATGTAAAAAATCTCTTCTCAGAATATTACAATAAGCACTATTCTGATAAAACTTATATATATGAAGGAATTATTCCTCTTCTCAATAATCTCAAGAAAAAGGGAGTACAGCTTGCTGTTGCTTCTAATAAGCCTGACCAGTTTACAAAGGAAATTATAACTGATCTTTTCGGAACAGAGATTTTTGACTTTGTTCAGGGCCACAAAGAGGGCATTCCTCATAAACCTGATTCACGAATTATAAAGGAAGCTATGAGCTTCCTTGCTGTATCTGATAAAGAAACCGTAATGATAGGCGATACTAACGTCGACATTAAAACTGGTAAAAATGCGGGTATCAGAACTATAGGTTGCCTCTGGGGCTTCCGTGACGAACATGAGCTTAAAGAAGCAGGAGCAGATTATATTGTTTCTAATCCTGCTGAAATTTTCGATATTTTAACGTAAAGGAGATTTACTATGAATTATAATATTAAAGAAGTTGCACAAAGACTCCAGGCATTAAGAGAAGACCTTGATCTGTCTATTGAGGACTTCTGCGCAAAAACTGGTATTTCTGTTGATGAATACAAGCTTATTGAGGCTGGGAAAAAGGATTTTTCTGTTACATTCCTATATAAATGTGCTGAAATTTTCAATGTAGAATTAATTGAAATTCTTACAGGAACAGCTCCAAAGCTTTCTACCTATTCAATTGTAAAAAAAGGCAAAGGTCTTCCTATTGAAAGACGTGAAAGATTTGCTTATCAGCACCTTGCTTATCTTTTTAAGGATAAAAGCATTGAACCATTGCTTGTAAGTGCACCATATGAAGCAGATGCACAGGATAAGCCAATCAAACTTTCCGTTCATGATGGTCATGAGTTTGACTTCATTCTTAAGGGAAGTCTTAAGTTCGTTATTGGCGACCATACAGAAATTCTTAACGAGGGTGATGCTGTTTATTACAACTCAAACACACCTCACGGAATGATTGCATTAAATGCAGATTGTGATTTTATGGCCGTTTTAATCAAAAAATAGGGAGAACTAAAATATGAAACTTGAAATGAAAGATTTAAATAAACAATATTGTGTCGAAGAGTATGATAAAAATGGTGTCCTCAGTAAGTTTGAAATAGTATGTCCTGATAATTTTAATTTCGGATATGATATCATCGATGCTATCGGCGCAAATGAGCCTGACAGAAGAGCAATGATATGGCTTAATGAAGAGGGTGAAGAACATACCTTTACTTATGCCGACCTTATGAAAAAGAGTAACCAGGTAGCAAATATGCTGCTTGCTCACGGCGTAAAAAAAGGTGATAAGGTACTTTGCGTTTTAAAGAGACATTATCAGTTCTGGTTTGTTACTATCGCTTTGTGTAAGATTGGCGCAGTTTTGATTCCTGCTACAAATCAGCTTATGGCAAAGGATTATATTTATCGTTTTGAAGCTGCTGATGTCAAGTATGTAATTGCAACAGCAGACGGTGATGTAACCGACCATATCGAGCAGTCATTTGATGAATATAAAGGCATTCAGGAAAAATATATTGTTCGTGGTGATAAAGAAGGTTGGGTATCCTTTGATAAGGAATTAGAAAAATATCCTGACACTATGGAAAGAATTCAGAATAATGTCAATGATGATATGCTCTTATATTTCACATCAGGAACAACAGGCTATCCAAAGATGGTAATGCACAGCCATTATTATTCACTTGCACATCTTCAGACAGCAAAGCACTGGCATAATATCAAGGATGACAGCCTACACCTTACAATATCTGAATCAGGCTGGGGCAAATGTATGTGGGGCAAAATGTACGGTCAGTTTATGATGGCTTGTACAATCTTTGTATATGACTTCATCCGTTTCCATCCAAATGATATGCTTCAGAAAATTCAGGATTATAAGATCACATCCTTCTGCGCACCACCAACAATGTACAGATTCTTTATCAAAGAGGGAATTGAAAACTACGATTTATCAAACCTTAAATATACTACAATCGCTGGTGAAGCAGGCGAGGTCGACACCGT
>CALMXN010000098.1 GCA_937871145.1 uncultured Clostridia bacterium | reverse complement strand
CCTACACGACGCTCTTCCGATCTTAATATGCACGTTCTTGTAATGTTATTTTGCCTTATGGCAGTTGTACAGGGACTTGTAAAATCGGGACTTTTTGATATCTTCTCGGTCAAGGCACTCAAGTTATGTAAAAGTACAAAGCTCCTTGCAATAATCCTTGTTAACATTGTCTTTTTCTCATCAATGTTCGTCACGAACGATGTTTCACTTATAATTTTTGTTCCTTTTACTTTAGGAATTCTATCTGGAATAAGACAGCGTGATTTAATTTTTGTTATAGTAATGGAGACTATCGCTGCCAATCTCGGTAGTATGGCAATGCCTTTTGGCAGTCCTCACAATCTTTATATTTATTCGTTCTATAATCTTAAGTTTATGGAATTTTTCAAGGTGGTTTTCCCTGTTAGTATAGCGGGTTATGTTGTAATAATGCTGTTAATGTACTTTTCAAAAATAATGAACGGTCAGCGTGAAATCAATTCAATAGCAACTCAGCACGACAGCAGAAGAATAATTATTAACCTTGCGCTTTTTGTTTTCTGTGTATTGAGCGTTTTAAGGATTATTCCACTGCTTGTATGCCTTGGGATTGTTGTAGTATGTATGCTGATAAGTGATTTCAGAATTTTCAGGAAGGTTGATTACAGCCTCCTTGCGACATTTGTTGCATTTTTTATCTTTGTTGGTAATATAGGTCGAATTGAAATCATCACAAAGGCATTGGAAGGCCTTATGGATAAGAGCGTATTTGTTGTAACACTTATTGCAAGTCAGTGCATAAGCAATGTTCCGGCTTCTGTAATGCTTTCAGAATTTACCGATAATTCAAAAGCATTGTTGCTTGGTGCAAACATCGGCGGACTTGGAACCATCATTGCTTCACTTGCAAGTCTTATCTCCTTCAAGCTTTATGCAAAGAGCAATGAAGCTGACAAACCACGCTTCTTTGGAATATTCACGTTTTATAATATAGTGGTAATGGCAATTATGGTTGTTTTCACAGCAATAATTTATTAAGATAAAACAGATTACAGAAGGAGTTTTATTATGACGAAAATTCTTCTTGTTGAGGATGATAAAAGCATTGTCAGAAATCTATCTGACTTTTTAAAAAGTGAGGGGTACAGCGTTCATTCAGTAAGTGGACAGGCAGCTGCTATTGCTGAAGTTGAAAAGAATCATTATGATTTATTGTTGCTTGATATTTCACTTGCTGACGGGAATGGCTTTGCAGTATGCTCTGCGGTGAAGTCAATATCAGATACTCCTGTAATATTCCTCACAGCGTCGGGTGACGAATTCAGCGTTGTAACAGGACTTGATATGGGTGCTGATGATTATATAAACAAGCCTTTCAGACCTCGTGAGCTCCTTTCAAGAATCAAGAATGTTCTTCGTCGATGCAACAGCGGTAATACTACCCTTGAATATGATAAAATAAAAATTGATACAGTAAAAGGTGTTGTCACAAAGGACGGGAAGGAAATCTTCCTGTCAGCACTTGAGTACAAGCTTATTCTGGTTTTTTTCAACAACAAGGGTGCGGTACTTTCAAGGAGCCGCCTTCTTGAAGAAATATGGGATATTGCTGGGGAATTTGTCAATGACAACACACTGACAGTTTACATAAAACGCCTTAGAGACAAAATTGAGGATGATCCACAGAATCCGACCTTTATAAAAACTATTAGAGGTCTTGGATACAAGGTCGGTGATTAAATGTCTTTTATAAATAGCCCTGAAATTAAATTAAGCATATTCTTATGTTCAATCGCAGGTATAGTTCTGACTGTTATCGGCTTTATAATAAGCATTCCCTGTGGAATTATGGTTGCAATAACTGTTTTAGCTTTTTCGGCTTATCATTTTATTGCTACATACAATAGATATCGAAAAATAAATGCATTGAGTCGGGAGATTGACGGAATTCTTCACGGTAAGGATAAAATTAATCTCAGCGAGTATTCAGAGGGCGAGCTTGCAATTTTAAATAATGAAGTTCAGAAGCTTACAGTAACATTAAAGCAACAGGCATCTGATTTAAAAAAGGACAAGATTTATCTTGCAGATTCCATTGCTGATATTTCACACCAGATTAGGACTCCGCTCACATCAATAAATCTTATCACTTCAATGCTTTTGAAACAGTCTATAACTGAAGAAAAACGCAGAGAGCTTTTAAAACAACTTGAGGTTTTACTTTCAAGAATTGACTGGCTTATCTCATCACTTCTTAAAATGTCAAAGCTTGACGCAGGTACAGCTAATATTCAGCACGAAAGGGTTAGCGTTTCAGAACTTATCCGTTATTCAGCTGAGCCTGTGCTTATCCCGATGGAACTAAGACAGCAAAAGCTCACTATAAATATGAACGGTGATGAGTCTTACGCAGGTGACCTTAGGTGGACAGTTGAAGCAGTTGAAAACATCCTGAAAAACTGTATGGAGCATACTCCTGTCGGCGGTGAAATAAAGGTAGACGTATGTGAAAACGCAATTTATACAGAGATATTAATCTCCGATAACGGTTGCGGTATAGCAAAAGAGGACCTGACACATCTTTTTGAAAGATTTTATAAGGGCAAGGATTCAGGTGAGCAGAGTGTCGGTATAGGACTTGCTCTTGCGAGAATGATTATTACAAATCAGAATGGTACTATAAAGGCTGAAAACCAACGCACTGGCGGAGCATTATTCACAATAAGATTTTATAAAGGGGCTGTATAGTCCCTTTTTTAAGTGACGTTTTTGTTATTAAAAAGTCACCGAGGAGTCATATTGACAATATATAATAAGCTCATAAACTAAAAAAGGAGATTAATTATGGAGATTTTAAAAGTAGAGAATCTTTCAAAAACATATGGCTCAGGTGACAATGTAGTAAAGGCACTTGACAATGTATCATTTTCAATTGAAAAGGGACAGTTTGTGGCTATCATAGGGCCTTCAGGCTCAGGTAAGTCAACATTATTACATATCCTCGGTGGAGTTGACAAGCCGACATCAGGCAAGGTCTTTATGGACGGAAATGATGTATATGCTCAGAATGAAGAACAGCTTGCAATATTCCGTCGTCGTCAGGTCGGACTAATATATCAGTTTTATAATCTTATTCCTGTACTTAATGTTATTGAGAATATTACACTTCCTGTTCTTATGGATTCAAGGAAAGTCAATGATGAGCGCCTTAAGGAACTGCTTTCAACTCTTGGACTTGAGGGAAGAGAAAATCATCTTCCGAATCAGCTTTCAGGTGGTCAGCAACAGCGTGTTTCAATAGGTCGTGCCTTGATGAATGCACCGGCAGTAGTTCTTGCTGATGAGCCAACAGGAAACCTTGATTCAAAGAGCAGTCAGGAAATTGTTGAACTATTAAAGCTTTCGAATAAAAAATATAATCAGACATTGATTGTAATAACC
>CALMXN010000097.1 GCA_937871145.1 uncultured Clostridia bacterium | reverse complement strand
ATCATGCAGATGCATATCTGTTCTATATACTATTATAAAGGAGTGGACGTTCAGAGTCAAGGGTTCGTGTTGCTGTAATATTCGGGGGGGTCTCAAACGAGCACGATATTTCGCTCATTTCAGCTACTCACGTTATTAAAAATATTCCAAAAGACAAGTTTGAAGTTATTTGTATTGGTATCACCAAAAAAGGAAGATGGCTTTTCTTCCCGGGTGATGTAAGTATGCTTAAAGACGGAACCTGGGATGAATACCCTGACTGCACTCCGTGTATATTAAGCCCTGACCCGATCCACAAAGGCTTTTTCAAGCTTCTTGAAGATGGTAGTGTTGCCAACCTCAAGGTTGACTGCATTTTCCCTGTCCTTCACGGAAAAAACGGTGAAGACGGTACTATTCAGGGGCTTTTCACACTTTCAGGAATTCCTTATGTAGGATGCGATGTAATTTCATCAGCAAACTGTATGGATAAGGATATCGCTCATATAATCTTTGAGCACGCCGGCATTAAAACTGCTGACTGGTACACAATCAACGATTATGAACTTTCACATCTGGATGAAATAGCTGAAAAAATTGTCAAGAAGCTTACATTCCCTATGTTTGTTAAGCCTTCAAGCTGTGGTTCTTCAATCGGGATCAGCAAGGTTGACAATATAGAAGACTTAAAGGACGGCATCAAATATGCTTTCACACACGATAGTAAGGTCATTGTTGAATCAGGAATAATCGGTCGTGAGGTTGAATGTGCTGTTATGGGTAATGCAAAGCCATTTCCTTCAACTATTGGGGAAATCCAGCCTGTTGACGGCTTCTATGATTTCGAGGGGAAATATCAGTCATCATCCTGCGGGCTTTTTATCCCAGCAAGAATTTCTGACGAGGATATAAAGAGAATTCAGAAAGTTGCAATTAAGGCTTACCTTGCAATAGGCTGCAAGGGACTTTCAAGAGTCGACTGCTTCCTTTGCGAGAATGGCGACATTTATCTTAATGAAATTAACACTCTCCCTGGTTTTACTTCTATCAGTATGTACCCAAAGCTAATGGAAAACTACGGCATGACGCAAAGTGAAATACTCGAAAAATTAATAAATCTTGCTTTTGAAAGGGCAGATGTATCATATGAATAATGACGCAATTGGAGTTTTCGACTCCGGAATAGGCGGGCTGACTACTGTTAAAGCCCTTCACGAGATTTTACCAAATGAGAATATCATTTACCTTGGTGACACTGCGAGAATTCCTTATGGAACAAGAAGCCGCGAAACTATTACTACTTATGCATGTGAGGATTTTGCATTTCTTGAAAAGCACAAGGTAAAAATGATTATCATTGCCTGTGGTACTGTCAGCGCAATTGTAATGAACAACCCGGAAATAAAGACTTCTATTCCTTACACTGGCGTTCTGCTCCCTGCTGTTCAGGCTGCCTGTGGTGCAACAAGAAACAGCCGTATTGGTGTTATCGGAACACCTGCCACAATCAGAAGCGGTGGTTACGGAAAAGCAATCAGAGCAATCAAGCCTGACATTAATGTTATCGGCAAAGCTTGCCCTATGTTTGTTCCACTTGTTGAAAACGGTTATACAGACAGGAATAACAAAGTTGCTCAGATTATTACTGCTGAATACCTTGAGGTTATGAAAAGGGAAAAGGTTGATACACTTATCCTTGGATGTACTCACTATCCGCATTTAAAGGATATTATTGCAGATTATATGGGCGAAGGTGTTACACTTATTTCCCCTGGTGAAGAGGCTGCAAAATATACTAATGCTTTGCTATCTGAAAAGGAACAGCTTTCGGACAGAACGGAAAGCGGAACAACAGAATATTACGTTACAGACAGTGTTGAACTTTTCGCTGAAAACTGTCAGTCCTTCCTTGGGAATGATATAAAGGGAAAAATAGAAAAATGCTCACTTGAAAAAATTTAGGAGAATTAACTTGAACAAACAAAAGGATGTACTTATTACGTTAAAAAGCATTCAGTCAGACGGCAAGGACAAAAGTGAAACCGAGCTTATTACTGAAGGTTTATATAAAAAAACAAAAGACGGATTTACTATTACCTATGACGAGTCAGAGGCAACAGGCTATAAAGGTTCAAAAACCGTACTTACTGCTGTCGGCGATACATTTGTTACCATGCAGAGGACCGGCTCAACAAATTCAAATCTGTTCATTGAAAAAGGGAAGAAGCATCACTGCCACTACGGAACGCCATACGGTGTCTTTATGGTAGGAATCACAACAAAAGACATTAAATCCACTCTTTCTGAAAACGGTGGAGATCTATATATGAACTATGTTGTGGATATTAATTCAAGCTATGTTTCTGACCACGAAATAATTGTTAATATAAAATAATGTAAAAACAAGGGGAATTTCAAATGTCGAATCTTATTAATAGCGCTTCACTTGAAGTGCGTGAAATTATTATGAAATCTCTCGGTGAGCTTGTTTCAACAGGCGAGCTTTCTGCAGAACCTATCCCTGCATTCAATGTTGAAATACCTGCCGACATATCACACGGTGATCTTTCAGCAAATGTAGCAATGATCTGCGCAAGAGCTTTCAGAATGGCACCAAGAAAAATTGCCGACCTGATTATTTCAAAAATAATTCTTGACGGAACATATTTTGAAAAGGTTGAAGTTGCAGGCGCAGGATTTATTAACTTCTTCCTTTCACAGAAGTGGTTTTCTGAAGTTGTTTCATCTGTTCTTGATGAAAAGCAACACTATGGCGAAACAAACCTCGGTCAGGGCAAAAAACTCATGGTTGAGTTCGTTTCAGCAAATCCGACAGGCCCAATGCATATAGGAAATGCAAGAGGTGGCGCAATCGGCGACTGTCTTGCTGCTGTTCTTGAAAAAGCAGGATACAATGTAACAAGAGAATTTTATGTGAATGATGCTGGTAATCAGATTGAAAAGTTTGCTACTTCACTTGAAATAAGATACCTTCAGCTTTATAAAGATGGTATTGAATTTCCTGAAGACAGCTATCACGGTGAAGATATAATTGAACACGCAAAAGCTTTTGCTGAAATCAACGGTGACAAGTATGTAAATGTTCCTGACAAGGAGCGTCGTGATGCACTTGTTGCTTACGCTCTCCCGAAAAATATTCAGAAACTTAAAGATGACCTTTTAACATACAGAATCACATATGATGTATGGTTCCTTGAAAGCCAACTCCATAATGAAAATAAGGTTATGGCTGTTGTGGACAAGCTTAAAGAAAAGGGCTTGACCTACGAAAAAGACGGCGCTATCTGGTATAAGGCTACTGAATTCGGTGCTGAAAAGGATGATGTTCTCATCCGTGCAAATGGAATTCCAACCTATTTCACAGCAGACATTGCTTATCACTACAACAAGTTTGTTGAAAGAGGATTTGAGAAAGTAATAAACATCTGGGGTGCTGACCACCACGGTCACGTTGCACGTCTTAAAGGTGCAATGCAGGCAGTCGGGGTAAATCCTGAAAAGCTTGATGTCGTTTTAATGCAGATGGTTCGTCTTGTAAAGGATGGGGACGTTATCAAGGCTTCAAAGCGTAGCGGTAAGGCTATTACTCTTGTAACTCTCCTTGATGAAGTCCCAATTGATGCTGCAAGATTCTTCTTTAACCTTCGCGAATCAAATTCACACTTTGACTTTGACCTCGGACTTGCTATTGAGCAATCATCACAGAATCCTGTATATTATGTTCAGTACGCTCACGCAAGAATATGCTCAATTCTCCGCACACTTTCAGCAGAGGGAATTGAAGCAAAAGAACTCACTTCAAAAGATTTTGATGTTCTTAATACTCCGGAAGAAAAAGAACTTATCCGCTTTATCGGAACATTACCTGAGGTTATAAACGATTCAGCAAAATCCTATGACCCGGCAAGAATCACACGTTATGCTATTGATGTTGCAACATTATTCCATAAATTCTATTCGGTATGCAGAGTTAAAGGCGAACCTGATGAAATTCTTCAGGCAAGACTCAACCTTTGTATCGCTGTAAAGACAGTAGTTAAAAACATTCTTGAAATGCTTAAAATTGATTGCCCTGAAAGTATGTAAGATTATTTTGGAGGATGACATAATATGAGTGACATAAATACACAAAGTTCCTCTACTAAAAAAATGCGTGAACCATTATTATACAAGACCCTCATCTTCGTATCTATCCTTGCAGTTTATTTAATATTTGTTATTATATCCTTTTTTCTAATGTGCACTTTTAAAACGATCCAACTAATAGACTTTGGGATAGGATACCCTGTTGGGGAGCATATTATCTCGATAGAAGATAAGAAAGCTGAGCACATATACTACGACCACAAGGGTAATGAAACTGAAAGAGAAATCAACAATATATCTGACTTTAAGCTTTTTACGTTCAGATTAAAAGGAGCTTTTTTACTCGTACCTTTTTGGAAAAAAGAATATATTAACCCTAATATATCTGATGGAGATTTGTGGTCTTTGGATATTACCACAAGTTCAGGCGAAAAGTATATTTCAGGTAGCAACAAAGCCCCCATAGGTTTTTTCATTATTCGAAAGGCAATTTATAAAATGTAAAATTAAAGCCGCACCTAAAGGTGTGGCTATTATTTATAATCAAAAACCGCCCTCAACA
>CALMXN010000096.1 GCA_937871145.1 uncultured Clostridia bacterium | reverse complement strand
GTTGTCAGAAGCTCAAATCAGCTCACTTGATCTTTTCAACGTTTCAGAAATAAAGCGTGTGAAGGGTGGGGGAGTTGAAATAAAGCTTTTTGACAGGCAGAAGGCACTTGAAAAGTTATGGGAAATTGAAAATTCCGCTGATTTTTCATCCTCGGCCGACAGCTTTTATACCGCAATAGTAAAAGGCGCAAACGCTATTGACAACACAGCTGGTGATGATTGATGAAGAATTTTACAAGCTTTTCAAAAAAGCAGATTACCGTTCTCACATGGTGGAACAGCGAAAAGTACAGCAATTATGATGCAATAATCTGCGACGGGGCAGTACGAAGTGGCAAGACATTGTGTATGTCGCTGTCCTTTATCGCCTGGGCAATGGCGTACTTTGATAATGCTCATTTTGCTATGTGCGGGAAGACAATTACTTCTCTAAAGCGCAATGTCATAACTCCACTGACCGATACATTAAGGGCACTTGGTTTTTCTCTTGTTGAAAAGGTCTCAAAAAACTACATAGATATAACCTTCAAGGATAAGTCAAACCGTTTTTATATCTTTGGTGGCAAGGATGAGTCAAGCGCTTCGCTCATTCAGGGTATGACATTGAGTGGTGTAATGCTTGACGAGGTCGCACTTATGCCACGTTCCTTTGTTGAGCAGGCACTCGCAAGATGTTCGGTAATAGGTTCAAAGCTGTGGTTCAACTGCAATCCTGAACACCCGTACCATTGGTTTTATAAGGAATGGATTGAAAGAGCAAAGGAGAAAAACGCTCTGCACCTTCACTTTTCAATGACCGACAATCCGTCACTATCCCCCGAAATAATAAAGCGCTATAACTCACTTTATTCAGGAGTATTCTACGAGCGTTTTGTTTTAGGGAAGTGGACGGCTGTAACTGGGCTTGTTTATCCAATGTTCGATAAGATAAAGCATATAGCCGAATCTGCCCCTGTATGTTCAGAGTATGTAGTTTCCTGCGATTATGGAACAGTCAACCCCTCATCTTTCGGACTTTGGGGGAAGTCAGACGGAAAGTGGTACAGGGTTGACGAGTATTATTACGCTTCAAGAGAAACTGGCATTTCAAGGACCGATGAGGAGCATTATAATGCTCTCGAGCAATTATGTGAGGGTAAAAATATCAGGACGGTTATAGTTGATCCGTCCGCCGCAAGCTTTATTGAATGTATCCGCCGACACCGGAAATTCAAGGTCATTCCTGCTAAAAATGATGTTTTAAGTGGAGTTCGACGTGTCGGCGATATGTTGAAGCAAGGCAAGCTGATGTTCTGTGATTGTTGCAAGGATAGTATCCGTGAGTTTTCACTTTATTGCTGGGATGTAAGGTCAGGGACAGACTCACCACTAAAGGAAAACGACCACGCAATGGACGATATCCGTTATTTTGTGAGCACATATCTTAATGCGCGTACAGACGACTTTTTTGTCGCATCTTTAAGGAGGTGAAAAAATGGGCTTAATAAAAAAATCAGAGAAGCAACCAGATATCTATGCACTTCAGTCAGCAAGAAGCCTTAATCAACAGCTGAATTTTTATTCTGGGAATATGAGTAGTTTTGAGAACAGGCTTTATGAGCAGCTTAGAATTCAGGTGCCTGTTATTGATGCATGTATTCAGAAAATTGTAAGGCTATGTGGTGACTTCACCATAAAATGCTTAGATGAACAGTATCAGGATGAGCTTGACGAGTTCATTAATTCCGTAAGAGTAGGAATTTCAGGGCAGTCATTGAATTGCTTTGTTGACAGCTATCTTGATTCGTTGCTCACTTATGGTAATGCTGTCGGTGAAATCCTGATTAATTCCGAAACAAAGCAGATAGCTGGGCTTTATAATGCTGACAGCACAATAATTTCAGCACGATATGGGAGCACCCCACTCGACAGACAGTTCTATATCGGAACAGACGGCGAGGCCGTGAAGATAAGGCACCCTGAAAGGCTTTTGTACACCGCACTTAACCCAAGTGCAAAATGTCCGAATGGTATTTCTGTTCTGAGGGGTCTCCCTTGCATAAGTGGTATTCTTCTCAGAATTTATGAGTGTATTGGGCAGAACTTTGAAAGACTTGGTAATGTCCGCTATGCGGTAACCTACAAGCCATCATCAGATTCAGGTGACAAGGAATTTGCTAAAGAGCGGGCAATGCAGATTGCACAGGAATGGTCAGATGGCATGAACGCTTCCCGTGATGGTCAGATTCGTGATTTCATTGCTGTCGGCGATATCGGAATAAAAGTTATCGGTGCTGAAAATCAGATTGTTGATACTGATATTCCGGTAAGACAACTGCTTGAGCAGATTATTGCAAAGCTTTCGATTCCACCGTTCCTGCTTGGGTTAAGCTGGAGCACAAGTGAGCGAATGAGCAAGCAACAGGCAGATATTCTCACAAGTGAGCTTGAATTCTACCGCAGATTGCTAACCCCTGTAATTTTAAGGATTGCTGATACTTTTATGACTTTGTCAGGAATAAACAGTAAGGTCAAAGTCGAATGGTCAAACATTAATCTTCAGGATGAATATGAGCTTTCAAAGGCACGACTTAACAACGCACAGGCTCGACAGATCGAGCTTGAAATTGAAAAGCAGAATGCTTGATATT
Source organism: uncultured Clostridia bacterium (assembly GCA_937871145.1). GTDB lineage: Bacteria > Bacillota > Clostridia > Oscillospirales > Ruminococcaceae > SZUA-444. The sequence continues at coordinate 724 of CALMXN010000096.1, read as the reverse complement.
TCTATTTTGGGGAAATGAACGATTTCTCAAAAGGTCGGAGCACGAAATCAACCACGTGCAAAGAAATAATAGCAAAGAGAACCTTATTGGTTGATTGAGCGACCGTCACTCAGAATCGTCGTCAGAGTGCAGAAACGTCAAATCCGAGTTGTTGAGCGGTAGCGAAACATGTTTGAGGATTTGACTTGATTTTCTTTCGTCATTTCTTGTATCAAGACAAGAAATGACATAAACATTTATCTCTGAACAAAGTTTATATTTTCGGTGGCTTTGCGGTCGCCCCCGTACCCCTTCGCATATCAATACTAAAAATTAGTGGAAATTGCTCCCGAACCCCTTTGCATAATAATTCTAAATATTGATTTAGCGTTCTATTGTTGTATCCACAATTTTAAAACGAAAGGAATGATAAAATGCAGGAAATCACAGATGAAATCCTCGGAAGGATAAATAAATTCACTCATCGTGAGCTTAAAGCTGATGAGGTTTATTGCTTCCCGATAATTTTGTGTGACAATGAAATCGACAGGGATAGCGAAGCTTTTTCTATTGAGGCCTTAAAGAAGCTATCAACGCTTTTTGTCGGCAAGACAGGGATTTTCGACCACAACCCAAAAGGCTCAAACCAGACAGCAAGAATTTTTGGAACTTCACTTGAGGTTGACTCCACTCGCAGAACAAAAACAGGCACACCATATACATATCTTAAGGCATTAGCTTATAT
>CALMXN010000095.1 GCA_937871145.1 uncultured Clostridia bacterium | reverse complement strand
AGGAAGTCAATGATTAATCCGATTTCAGGCTGATGTTTTCTTTCATTTTCTTTTAATTTACTTGAATCTAATGTTCAAATGATATATAATGAAGAAAATTAAAATGAAAAGCGATGTGGGAAAAATGATAGAGATTTCATCTTCAAGGTTAAAAATAATTATTGATTCATTCGGTGCTGAATTAAGCTCAATTAAGGATAATAATGATACCCAGTATCTTTGGCAGGCTGACCCTGCAGTTTGGAAAAGACACGCGCCCGTACTGTTCCCGTTTATATCGGGATTAAAGGATGGGAAATACACCTATAACGGCAAAGAATATCATATAGCAAGTCACGGCTTCGCCCGGGATATGAATCATGATTTAGTCAGTAAAAACGAAAATACTGCGATTTTTTCATTAAAGTCAAATAATAAAACGGCAGAATTGTATCCGTTCGATTTTGAGCTTTTAACAACTTATTCAGTAAATGAAAATTCATTAAGAATTACTTATACAGTTATTAATAATGATAATAAGAATATGTATTTTTATATCGGCGGTCACACAGGATTTAACTGCCCTATTACCCCGAATGATAGTTTCGATGACTATTATATTGAATATGAAAAGAATGAAACTATCGTTCAGGACTTGCCGGATGGCAATAAACGTACATTGTTGAAAAATGAAAGAATATTGCCTATTACACATCAGCTTTTCGACAATGATTATTTTTGTATTGATTATCCAAAGTCTGCCTTTGTCTCACTTAAAAGCAGAAAATCAGACAGACAAGTAAAGCTTGATTTTCAAGGATGTGATTGTATCGCTGTCTGGTCTCCAAAAGGTGAAGCCCCCTTCGTGTGTCTTGAACCATGGAGCAGTACCCCGTCTGCGTGCGACAAAGAGGAAGATTTGGCGAAAAAAGCACGCGCCAAAATGCTTAAACCAAACGAAAAATACGACTTTTCATTTACTGTGACAATAATATAAAGTTCCATTTTGACACATAAGAGCCGATTTACCTATAAGTAAATCGGCTCTGTTTTATTTCTGATTGTGATCGGCTCATTAAGCTTGGTCATATCTTTCATTCCCAGTTCACAGACACTGTATGAAGCGCTCCTCAGAGCAGTGAACAGATTAAATAAGACCCTTTGATTTTATACCTCCTGGCCGGTAAAAAACTTGCGGATATTACCTGCGATCGCAGTGGAGCTTGTACTTTCAATATGGCGTTGTACTTGCAACGTGCTTGCCCGATTTTCCTTTTGCCTTGAACGTGGACTTGATTTTCTTGCTTGTGTCCCTTGCGTACCATTCATTCATAATATTGCGGAACGGCGTGAAGTCATCATCACCCTTGAAGCTGTCTACTCCGTCATTGATAGCAATCAGACGGACACCTTTCTGTCGCAACATCTCCATATACTGCCCGACAACGAGATAATCACGTCCCATTCGGCTCATATCCTTGACAACGATAGCTTCAACCAAACCCTTGTTTACTTCTTCCATCATAGCGACAAAGCCCGGACGGTCAAATCGTGTTCCGGAGATACCGTCATCGGTGAAATGCTTGGGACAAGGTAAATTGTGCTGTTTTGCAAACTCCGACAGCATTCGTTTCTGATTGGATATACTGTTACTTTCGCCTTGTAATTCATCATCACGGCTAAGTCGTTCGTACAAAGCCGTTATCTTAATACCATTCATTTTATACCTCCTGTTTCTCGGTATGTATCAACCTACTTTCGTATTCGAGGTGATTAAAACCTCTTTATCATTTTATATTACCAGCCGCAAGCTTATATTTTCGATATTGTCTTACAGCAAAATGTTCAGGGTCGGATTTTTCAAGCGTATCGAAAAGAAGGTCGATAGGATTTTTGAAGTCCTCATCTTCCTCTTTTGCCTCACTTGCATTAATCATCTCAATAAGCGTGTTCAGATTTTTTTCTTCTTCAGGGGCTTCATACCAGATATATCCGATTAGAGCCGAATAATAAAGCCGTTCTGCCTTAACCCAGAAATCCTCACCGCCTTGATTGCCTTCACCTTTTGTGTTGGCAATAATCGTGTTTACAAGCTTTAAAATATCTTTTTCGGAACGGATATACGCAAGGGGATTGTAATGCATTGACTTTGCAAAATTGATTGTGTTCAGCACTTTTAGGCTGTATCCGCCGTGCTTTAGAGCATTGCCAACCTCTAAAAGCACTGTGCCTTTTCGCTCGGTTTGTCAAGGACATAAAACAAATTTTCTAAAACTTTCGCATAATCAAATACCGTTACTTATCCGCTTTTACCTGTACTATTATGAAACATAGGAGTGATTATTCGCACTTTGCTTCTGCCGATTAAAATCGTTGCACTTTCCCAAAGCTGTAATAGCAATATTCAAGATATACTACATAAATGAATTGTTAGTTCGTTTCTGATAATTTTACTGTTCCTCTAAATTTATTTGATATAGATAGATATATTATTGACTTTAATCAAGAAATATTGTATAATACATTA
>CALMXN010000094.1 GCA_937871145.1 uncultured Clostridia bacterium | reverse complement strand
CCCTATAAAGCAAAAATGTAATATCTGCGGTGACTTTGCGGTCGCCCCCGCACCCCTGCGCAGTAAACACTTAAAAAATATAGTATAGTCACCAAGCCCTTTCGCACATAAAAAACAAAATAGGACGGGTAATTCCGTCCTCTTTTTATTATAAATAAATAATAATTATTTCTCTAAATCAGTTTCAATAATGAACTTTGGTCTTTCCTTTGTTTCAAGATAAATCTTCCCGATGTATTCCCCCACTATGCCAATAGCAAGAAGCTGTAACCCGCCAAGTGCCCATAATGACAGAACAATAGTTGTCCAACCCTGAACCGTCTTCCCTGCAATCCAAACCACCAAGAAATATATTATAAGAATTATACTCACTGTAAAAATAAACACGCCTAAAGTAGTAATCAGCCTTATTGGTTTTACTGAAAGTGAAGTAATTCCCTCAAAAGCAAAACCGAGCATTTTCTTGAGCGGATATTTAGACTCTCCAGCAACACGTTCATTTCTCTCATACTCAACAGTATCCGACTTGTATCCTATCATAGGAACGATTCCGCGAAGGAATAGGTTGACTTCCTTAAACTTTTCAAGTCCTTCCAAAGCGCGTTTGCTCATGAGGCGATAGTCAGCGTGATTATACTGAATGTCTACTCCCATTGCTTTTAACAGCTTGTAATATGCTTGCGCGGTAAATCTCTTGAAAAATGAATCTTTTTTTCTTGAACTACGGACCCCATAAACAATATCGCAGCCCTCTGCTCTTTTTTCGAGCATTCCGTCAATAGCATTTATATCATCCTGCAAATCAGCATCCATTGAAATAACAATATCAGCCCTATCCTTTGCTGTCAATAGACCTGCAAGCAAGGCATTCTGATGACCTTTATTCCTTGAAAGCTTTACGCCTGTGACAAAGGAATACTCATCGTTAAGATTGCTTATAATTTCCCACGTTTTATCGTTTGAGCCATCATCGACAAGCATAACCTTGCTTTGATCGGAAATCTTTCTCGAATCAATAAGGCTATTGATTTTCTCTTTTACAGCCTTGATTGTTATCGGAAGCATTTCCTCCTCGTTGTAGCAAGGAATAACAATATATAAAATTTCAGGGTTGCTGATTTTGTCAGACATCTTAAAACTCCTTAAAATTTAGTTTGTTTATCGGGGGCTTTGCGTTCGCCCCCGAGCCCCTTCGCACAGAAATGCAAAAGAAGTTACTGGGGTTGAGACATACAATAAATATTACAAAGTAGTTAAGGGGCAAAGCCCCTACAAGACAACAATATAATATCGGCGGTTGCTTTGCGGTCGCCCCCGCACCCCTTCGCATATATAACTAAAAGTAAGCAAAAGGATTTACTTGCAATTTCCTTCGCATATCAATATTATTAAAAGTACACAAAAGAAATAAAAGGGCGGAAGCATAAACAGGCGAAGTCCTCAAAAGTGTGCGACTTTTTCAAAGCAAAGGGTTTGCTGAAGCCCGTCACACAAAAGTGAATTCAGCGTGCTCAGCGACAAAGCCGAGTTGTATGAGCATAGCGAATACGTGTTTGAGGCTTTGTCTTGATTTTCTTTCGTCATTTCTTGTATCAAGACAAGAAACGACATAAAAGCTATAACAAAGTAATAATTTTGGGGGCTTTGCGGTCGCCCCGCACCCCTTCTCACAGAAAAGCAAAAGAAGTTACTGGGGTTGAGACAAACAATTAATATTACAAAGTAGTTTAGGGGCAAAGCCCCTACAAGACAACAATATAATATAGGCGGGGGCGAGCGCAAAGCCACCGCACCCCTTCGCATACATAACTAAAAGTAAGCAAAAGAAGTATCTTTCGAACTCCCTGCATACTAAATACATAGATTGACAAATATCGTTACTATATTATAACATAAAAA
>CALMXN010000093.1 GCA_937871145.1 uncultured Clostridia bacterium | reverse complement strand
ATTGCACCAAAGCCCATTGGCAAGAGGAGAGCAGGCTCCATGTTTTTTTTGATTGCCAAGAAAATCAGCAGTCCGCCGAGACCCCACATGACAATCTGTTGCCATTCAATGTGAGTGAAATTTTCATAAAGTACTTCCATTAGATATCCTCGCTTAATTAAATTTTAAATAAGTATAACAATATAATATTAAAGTAAATGAATTAGACAGGCAATACAAGTTATCACTTCTTTATATTATCTTTATATTATGTGATTTTCTTTAGCGATATATTAACAAATCCAATGACATAAATATAACTTTTCCAATTTGTTTTTGCACAATTAGACTTTATTTTATCTCAATACTATGGTACAATTACTTTGGGTGAATATAATGGCAATAAAATTAAAACGATTTCTTAACAGAAACTTTAAGTTCTCGCTAAAAGGAGCATTAATTACACTTATTATTTTAGCAATATCAGTAAGTACTTGTTTTTTGCTTAAATCTTTTAATAATAGTTCAGAATTTGTAACTATTATTATACTTTCTGTATTTTTAATATCTGTTATTACAGATAGCTATCTATATGGAATAGTTTCTTCATTATTCTTTGTACTTACTACAAACTTTATTTTTACACATAGCTACTTTGAATTTGACTTCACTATGTCTGGATATACATTGATAATTACATGTATGCTTGTTATTTCAATTACAACAAGTTCTCTGACAACAGAGATTAAGCGAAATAAGAGTATCAGATTAGAGGCTGAGCAAGAAAAAACAAAGAGCAATCTTCTTCGAGCTGTTTCGCACGACTTACGAACACCGCTTACGTCAATTCTCGGCGCAAGCTCTGCTATAATTGAGAATGATGATGTCCTTGATAAAAAAGACAGACTAAAACTGCTTTCTGAAATTAAAGAGGATGCTGGCTGGCTTATACGGATGGTAGAAAACCTCCTTTATATTACAAGAATTAATGATGAAAACGATGCTAAAATAACAAAGCAGAATGAAGCCGGTGAGGAAGTTATTGCTGATTCAGTTGCAAAATTCAAAAGCAGATTTCCTGGTAATAATGTTGAAATAAAAATACCTGATGACCTGCTGATGATTCCAATGGATGCTATACTTATAGAACAAGTTATTATAAATCTTCTTGAAAATGTTGTTATCCACGCAAAGGAATCCACAAAAATTGAATTATCACTTTATGCTAAGGATAAAAATGCTGTTTTTGAGGTTTCTGATAATGGCTGTGGAATCAATCAGAATATTCTTCCACACATTTTTGATGGATGTTTCAAGCAGAGCAATAATTATGAAAGCGACAAGAAAAAGAATATGGGTATCGGCTTATCAGTATGTTACACGATAATTAAAGCACACAACGGAACTATGTCCGCTGAAAACAAAAAGTCAGGCGGAGCTGTTTTCCGTTTCACACTACCGCTTGAGGAGGACATAAATGAATAGTAAATACACTGTCCTTATCGTTGAAGATGAAAACAATATCAGCAGTTTTATGACAACTATTCTGACTGCAAACAACTACAATGTCATCCGTGCAAAAGATGGAGCAGAGGCGTATATGATGATTACTTCATATTGCCCTGATGTAATTCTTCTTGATTTGGGCTTGCCTGACATTGATGGAACAAAGATAATTAAATCTGTACGTGAATGGTCACTTGTTCCTATTATTGTTGTTTCTGGAAGATCTCACGAGCGTGATAAGGTAACTGCACTTGAC
>CALMXN010000092.1 GCA_937871145.1 uncultured Clostridia bacterium | reverse complement strand
ATAATCTGAGGCAGCATTGCCTCATCCCCTCGGAGAGCGCAAAGACTTATGATAGCCCCGCTGTCAAAAGTATCTTTGTTACTTTCGCAGAAAGTAACAAAGGCAATAGCAAGCCTTATCAGAACAACCCTTGCGTACCACTTACCAGACGGGGCAAACGTACCACAAGTACCACCTGCCCCACATGTTACGTCTGGTACGCTTGGCACGTGGTACGCTGACCTTCTGTATAAAAGAGGAAACACGGGTAACATCGGAAATAGAAAACGAATCGAAGCGAATTGCGTTACCTGAAATGTTGCTCCGATGTTTCCTTTTCTGTTTCTCCTAATAGGTGCGTAACAAAGCAGAACGGCGGTGATGTCCCCTGTGTTACCCCGAAATACATAGAGATGGCGGTGTGTTAATCTTCATCGGACAGTTATCCTTCCTTGCATTTTTCTGCGCCGTACAGAGAGAAAATATCCCTTTTTATTTCCCAGATTTGTCCTGAAATTCACGCTCGCTATCAATATAATTTCTTCCGTATATTAAACTCAAAAATTGCTGTGTAAGATGTGTAAATCCCATAACGCCGAGCTGTTCTCTGTGTAAGTGCCGTGTAATTTACACACCGATTTCACGGGAATGGAGCTGTTTACACAGCTTACACATCAAAATCGAACTTGACTTTACAACTGAAATTCAAAATCAGCAAAAAAATCCCATTGACTATATATCAAAATTACGATATAATATTGATATATCAGGAGGTGGTGTTATGCCGACAATCAGACCGTCTGCAGATTTGCGAAACAGCTATAATGAAATTTCTGAATTTTGTCACGAATATTCCGAGCCTGTGTTCATCACCAAGAACGGAAGGGGCGACCTTGCTGTAATGAGCATTGAGGTTTACGAAGCGCTCAAGGGCAAGCTTGAATTATACTCTCTCCTTGAAAAAGGCTTGCAGGACGACCGAAGCGGAAATGTAATTTCATTCTCCGAAGGTCTTGGCAGTATCCGAAAAGAGATTAACGACTGATGTATAAGATGGTTCTCACAAAGACAGCTATGCAAGATATACGCTCGGCGGCTTTGTATATTTCCGACACGCTGATGAACAAAGAAGCAGCTAACAGACTGCTCGACGCCGTAGATGAAAAAATCGGAGCATTAGCCGAAATGCCGTATATCAATCCGCTTTTTCGTGACAGCTTCCTTGATTCAAATGGATTACGCTTTCAGCTCGTAAATAACTATATGGCTTTTTATGTTATTCACGAAGAAACGAAAACCGTTTCTGTTATTCGTTTTCAGCATTCAAGACGAGACTGGATTTCGCTTTTGAAAAATGATGTTTGATATTGTTTTTATGCACTGCTTCATAGCGGTGCATATTTCATTTCTAAACAATCACAACGACAGTGTGTATGAGTGGCATCTGATGACGAATCCTGACACGGAAGCTCAGGTTAATCTTGCAGTCAAAGGCAGAGCAAACTCCAAAGAAAGACCGTATGTGTATATATACGGCGAGGAATCGGGCGAAACCGCTTCCGATGTACATAATATCTGCATTGTCAATTTTGACTGCCTACGCAGATTACTGCACAGGCAGCATATAGCACACCCATCGGCGGCATTAATATGTGTGTCGCCCGTAAAACCGCCATAAATCAAATATTAGTATACCATACTTTTTGTCAAATTACAACAAAATTCATAGTTTTTCGGGCAAGTCGTGAAATTCACGATTTGC
>CALMXN010000091.1 GCA_937871145.1 uncultured Clostridia bacterium | reverse complement strand
AAAACTTATATCAAACGATTTTTTAAAAGCACCATGTAATGAACAATGTTGCTGCTAATCAGACCGCAGACGGATTTTCACGTCGTAAAGACGTGAAAATCAACGGGCTTTAAGTCGGAGGAAGGAACTTGAACTGACTTGAAAAATGTTTTCCGACTTAAAGTCCTTGCTTGCGTATGCAAGCCGTCTGCGGTCTTTATGTTTTCTTAGAAGCACAATATAATCATACCACAAAATCAGAGAAAAATCAAATGAAAATCTTAGTGTAAAATAATAGTAGGCAGAGAGAAAAAAAAAGAGAGCAGCTGAAAAACAGTTGCTCTCAAGGTCACAAAGTGCTACAATGTAGTTGTGGAAAAACATAGAAAGCGAGTGACCATAAAATGAGTATAACATATAACATAGAAATTTGCAATGAAGAAATAGAAGATTTTTCAGTTTTCATTGAAGAAATTTTTAAAACAGTGCTGGAATGCGGAAAAAAGATAGTAAAAGATCGGCTTGAAAACCTTGATGAAGAGCTTATGCAGGAGCGTGACAGCAAAAGGTACAGAAACAAAGGAATGCGTCAGACTTCAGTTAAGACAAAGCTTGGGACGATAGAATATAATCGAAGGATATACCTTGATACAGTTGAAAAAAAGCATATTTTTCTTTTGGATGAAACAATTTCTCCTCAATCTGTAGGATTTTGCGATGAAGTGATATGCCGTAATATTGAAGAAATGATTTGCAGTCAGTCATACCGTGAAATAGCAAGAGCAATATCAGAAAATACAGGGCTTGATATTACGCATCAGGCTGTGTGGGATATTGTACAGAAAATGGGACAAATACAGATTGAAGCTGTAAAGAAAGCCGTTCCGTCAGGCAGTATTGAAAGCAAAATTCTTTATGAGGAAGCAGACGGAGATTGGCTTAATCTTCAGGGCGAGGACAGAAAAAATTATGGAAAATCCAAGGAAATGAAGATAGGAATTGTTTATGACGGAGTTCTTTATCAGACTCAGAATGGTAAAAAAATTCGCCGTGAGCTTGATAATAAAGTCGCATATGCAAGCTTTGAATCAGCGGCTGATTTCAGAAAACACAAGGAAAAAGTCATCGCATCTGTATACAACACCGATGAAATTGAGCTTCGTGTTAAGAACGGTGACGGTGCAAACTGGATTCAGAAAGATTCAGACTGCGAGTGCATCTGTGTGCTTGATAAATTCCATAGAAACAAGAAAATTACAGAGTGTGTAAGTGATAAGAATATAGCTGAAAATCTGCGTGAATTACTTCTTCAGAACAGATTTGACGAACTTCTGGATTGTATTGAAGCATATATAAATTCAACCGATGATGATCTGGAAAAGGCGAAATTTCAAGAACTTTATCATTATTATTCGGAGAATAAGGAGGCTCTTGCAAGCTATTATGACAGAGGAATAGCAATTCCACCCACAAGAAATCCGGAAGCTATACATCACGCAAGGCTTGGTAGTATGGAAGGAAACGTGTTCACGATTATTGGCAACAGAATGAAAGGCAGACGTGCCTGCTGGAGCATCAGCGGCGGCAACAATCTTGCTGCTCTGCTTTGCAAGCACTATTCAACAGCTATTCCAGCGTCTTCAGAAACATCTGACTGCGATACTATTGCTACACCGCCTTTGTCTGCTGCTAAAGCTCCTAAAACAGATGGCAAGGGTTATGAATTTAATCGAAATATTTCTTTTTCTAACGGGCTTAAGTGGCTGAAATCTTTATCTGCCTGCAAATCTCTTACAGAATTATAATTCCCATTTTGTGCATTGTGACGATTTTTCAAATCCCTGCCTACTTTTACTTGACACTTACTTTTTATCTGCACTGTTGAAATAAACAGCTTTATATGTTATAATATTGTTTGGGTGTTTGCAAAATACGACGCTTTATAAGCAGCTTACTTATTTTGTCTTTTTCCAAACTCCTTAGTTTTTACGAAAATGGAGATTTTTATGCTTCTCAGCTTATCTAATATAAACAAGTTCTATAACGGCAACCAACTGCTTAACAACATCTCCCTTACTATCGACGAAAACG
>CALMXN010000090.1 GCA_937871145.1 uncultured Clostridia bacterium | reverse complement strand
TGGTATCGGTTATATGTGCAATCGAAAACAGCTTTTCGGTACAGAAGGACTTAATGCGCTGAAGAATATTATCGGTAAGATAACTCTTCCTGTTGTTCTCTTCAATGCTTTTTATACTGCTGAATATAATATGAGAATGCTAATTGTTTTTGTTGTTGTATTTATAAGCTGTGGAATTGCACTCGGAGCAGGCTTCCTGCTTCGAAGATTCGTTAAACCTTATGGTAAGTTCTTCCCGTTTTTAATGTCAAGCTTTGAGGCGGGAATGCTCGGCTATTCTTTGTTCGGGCTTATCGCAGGGGCCTCAGCATTGAAAACCTTTGCAATAGTTGACATTGGGCAGACGATTTCTGCTTATACAGTTTTTCTTATTGCTCTTAATGTTGCTAACGGTCAGAAGGCTACCCCAAAAAGCATAGTAATGAATATGGCAAGGTCGGCCCCTTGTATGGGAATGTTGCTCGGTGTCGCACTCGGGCTTCTTGGTGTTCACAATGCACTTGCTCATACTGCTGTCAGTGGAGTAATCACCCAGCTTATCAGTTTTATCTGCGCCCCAACTGCAGGAATTATCCTTATAATAGTCGGCTATGAGTTTTCTGTTAAAAAGGAACTTATCAAGCCGGTTCTGTTAACAGTACTGTTCAGATTTACTGTTATGGCTGTTCTCTGTACATTAGCAAGCCTAATAATATTTGCATTCACACCTTTTGATAAGGAACTTCAGATAGCAATGGTGCTTATGTTTTCATTGCCTGCGCCGTTTATTATTCCTCTTTTTGCGGATGTTGACGGCCACGCCGAATACATATCGACATCCTTGTCGGTCTGTACATTAATGACGATAATAATATTTATAGGAATTGCTGCTTTCAGTATGGCATAAAAAGAGAGTATCATCACTTTTTGATGATACTCTTTTTTCTACTTGTTTATAAAAGCCTTGATTTCTTTTTCAAGTAATAGAAATACCTTTGCAACTAAATATCCGTCAGCCGCAGCATGATTGAGTCTTACTGTTACCGGCATAAGAAGCTTTCCGCTATCTTCTTTATATCTTCCCCAGTTGATAACAGGTGGGAAGTATAAATATCCGTCAGGTAGTTCAATATTAAGTGAATCATATGATATCCATGAGATATACGAAGCGTCAAAATAGTTCGGATGATTCTGTAAGTCAAGCTGATATTCACGCGTCTGCTTGGCTTTTTCAATATCCTCACTACAGTTTTTATAGAACATTTCATAATTTTCAAGGTATTCAGTATAAACAGGTGTGCAGGTTTCAGTATCCTCATGGAATATATAATGCGCAGGGTTTATCTTGTCAAAAGCCACTAGCTTATTTTCCTGCCACATATAAAACAAGCGGTAATCCTCCCTTGAATTAAGAACCTTTGAAAGTATGTAAAGGAAGTTTATATAAAACTTTGTGTTTTGCTCCTTTGAATGCTTTACAAGCTCGGTTACATCAATTCTGCTTGTTATTGAGGTTGAACATTTGCAGTCTTCAGTGAAATGACGGAAAACGTCTTTTCTGTAATAATCGCTCATATTAATTTCTTTGTAGTCCATAAGTTTATCCTCCATATAAGATGTATTGAATTTAAAAATAACAAATAACGAATAAGAAAAATTAATGATAATAAATATAGAATATAACACAACAATTAATCTGTCAAATATTTGTTAAAAATTCTGCATAAAAGTGATAATAACTTGACTTTATAAGGCAAATTGTAATATAATGTTTTTAAAAGAAACAATGGGATTTATGATTGGCGGTGTAATTTCTTGAACTGGATACCACTAATAATAGTAGCAGTATTAATTGGCGGTGGCGCAATAGGCGTTGCAGCAATTAAATCTAAAATGAGAGATTTTTCAAGATCAGTTTTCGGGACAGACACATTAACTCAAGGCATCAGAAATCAGCAGGAAGAAGCCTCAATCACACCAAAGTCGGTTTCTTCAATGACAAGAATTTTTCTCCCACAGATACAGAGGGACTTTCCGGAATTTAACTATGAGGAATTCAAGGCAAAGGTTGAAAATATGCTCAAATCTGCTTTTGTTGCAATAACAAGTGAAGATGCAGATTTGCTCACAGATGCTTCTGATGACCTTCACAAATCGGTTGAGCTTACTATTGAAAGCAATAAATCACAGGGTAAGAAAGAAGTTTTTGACAGCATTACATTATATCAGACGGAAATTACAAAGTATACAAAAAGCTCTGGTACCTGTGTTATTACATTGCAGAGCGCTGTGGGATATCTTCATTACATAGAACAGAACGGTAAGGTAATCGCAGGTTCAAAAGAACTTCGTGAGCAGACAAAATACAACACCGATATAATGTATATCCAGGATGTAGATAAGCTTACATCTGAAGTAGCTACGTCTTTAGGTACTAACTGCCCTAACTGTGGAGCACCGATTAAAAATCTGGGCTCAAAGTTCTGCGAATACTGCGGAACAGGTGTAAGGGTTGTTAATATAAATGTGTGGACAATAAATAAATTCCAAAAAATTTAATACGGAGGGTCTCAAATGGGTATTATTAAAGCAGTTGCAGGCGCTATTGGCGGAGGACTTGCTGACCAGTGGTTGGAAGTCATCGAACCTAATGACATGGGCGGAAACACTGTATTCACCAACGGTGTTATGGTAAGACAGAATGACAAGAGAAACAGTAACTATAAGGGTACTGGACAGACAATTTCAAACGGTTCTATTGTACACGTTTATGATAATCAGTTTATGATGCTCGTTGACGGTGGCAAGATTGTTGACTATACTGCTGAGCCAGGTTATTACAAGGTAAGCAATTCTTCGATGCCTTCATTGTTTAACGGACAGTTTGGTGATACCTTGAAGGAATCATTCAGCCGTATAAAATTCAGCGGTACAACACCTACAAAACAGCAGGTTTTCTATCTTAACCTTCAGGAAATCAAGGGAAATCCTTTTGGTACAGCAAACCCTGTTATGTACTATGATGCAAAGCTCGATGCTGACCTTTACATCAGAGCTCGTGGTATGTACTCCATAAAATTGACAGACCCTATCAAGTTCTATCAGGAAGTTATTCCTCGTAATGCTGAAAAAGTAAATTATTCAGAAGTCAACGATCAGTATCGTGCTGAATTCCTGTCAGCATTCCAATCAACAATCAACCAGATGTCAGCTGACGGTATTTCAATCAGAACAATGGCTTCAAGAGGAACTGAACTCAGCAAGTATATGAAGGATGTTCTTGACGAAGACTGGAACGCAACACGTGGTTTCGAAGTATGCAATGTCGGCGTAGATGGTATTACATATGACGAGCAGTCACAGAAGATTCTTGCTATGCGTTCTCAGGCAGCAGTTATGTCAGATCCAAAGCTTCTTAATGCTCAGGTACAGCTTAATGTTTCTGAGGGTATTAAGGCAGCAGGCTCAAATTCAGCTGGTTCAATGGCTGGATTTATGGGCGTTGGTATGGGCATGCAGGCAAGCGGTGGATTTATGGGTGCAGCAGGTGCAGCAAATCAGCAGTTTATGCAGCAGCAACAGGCTCAGCAGGCAGCTCCAGCACCAACAGCAACTCCAGCAGCAGCTCCAGCAGGTGTTGCAACAGCAGCAGGTTGGACTTGCGAATGTGGAACAACAAACACAGGTAAGTTCTGTGCAGAGTGCGGTAAGCCTCAGCCACAGGCTCCAGCAGGCTGGACTTGCGAATGTGGAACTGTTAATACAGGTAAGTTCTGTGCAGAGTGTGGTAAACCTCAGCCACCAAAGAAAATCAAGTGTAATAAGTGTGGATTTGAGCCAGATATCAGTAATGGCATTCCTAAGTTCTGTCCAGAATGTGGCGATATTATAGATAACAACGATAAGGCTTAAGTTATATTTACGATAGAGTGGTGAGTTTTCACCACTCTATTTAACTGAATAAAACAACATTATTGCGAAAGCGAGTGATAACGGGGTATGCCAGTATTAACTTATGTATGTAATAACTGTGGCGGTGATCTTACCTTTGATCCTGTAAGTCAGAAGTTTACCTGCAAATTCTGTGCCAGCAGTTTTACACAAGAAGAGCTTGAAACTAAAGAGCCAGAAACAACAAAAGAAAATGTTGAAGAAGAAAATGTAGTAAAAAACGAAGAAGAGCTAAAAGATGAATGTGACGCTGCACTTTTCACTTGTCCAAGCTGTGGAGCAGAAATCGTCACTGACAATACAACAGCAGCAACATTCTGCTATTATTGTCAGAATCCTGTTGTTCTTACAGGACGTCTTGATGGTAAATTTATGCCAAACAGACTTATTCCTTTCAAATTCAACAGAGATACAGCTATTCAGAAGTTCTTGGCGTGGACAAAGAAAAAATTCTTCCTGCCTAAGGATTTCTTTTCAAAAACATCTATTGATAAGCTTACAGGTGTTTACTTCCCATACTGGATTATTGATGCAGATACAAAATCAAATTTGACAGCTGAAGGACACGTAGTACGTACTTGGACTTCAGGGGATACAAGATATACCGAAACCAAAGTATACAATCTTGAAAGAGGCGGTGATATCCATCTTGAGGATATCATCAAGACAGGATTGAAAAAAGCCAACAAGCGACTTGTTGAGAGCGTTCAGCCATTCAATGAGCAGGAGCTTACTCCTTTTTCAATGACATATCTTTCTGGCTTCCAGGCTGAAAAGAGAGATATTGAACGTGGAGAGCTTGAGCAGGAAGTTTCAAATGATATCCAGAAATTCAGCCAGGCTTTGCTTCTTGAAACAACAAAAGAATTTTCAAATGTAAGTACTACATATTTCAATGCTGATGTTACAAACGCTGCATGGGAATATGGACTTCTCCCTGTATGGACAATGACATATAAGTATAAAGGTGAAATGTATTATTATGCAATGAACGGACAAACAGGAAAAACCTGTGGTAAGCTTCCGGTCGATATGCCAAAGCTACTCAAAGTAGCAGGATTAGTTTCTGCTGGCTTATGTGCAATTCTTGCGTTGGGAGGTTACTTTATAGTATGAGAAAGATAATTAAACCATTTATCTGCACATTTTTTATGCTGATGATTTTAATTTCTACAAGCATTGTAGTTTCTGCAAAGGATCAGCGTGTGTTTGATGACGCAGGATTGCTTAAAGATAATGAAATAAATGAGCTTGAAGACAAAATCAGTGACCTAAGGGATAAATATAAGGATTATGATTTTGTAATTCTTACAACAAATGAGTACATCAGTGGTGATCCAGTTGATTATGCTGAAAAATTCTATTTTGATCAGGGACACAGCTTCAAAGATAAGGGATTTATGCTCTTGATTAATATGAAATCAAGAATTGTCACAATATCTGCAATGGGTGATGCTCAGAAGGTAATGAACGCCGATGATAACCAGGCAGCGCGTAATAATATTACCAGTAATTTGACATCAAAATATTATTATGATGCTTGTGACACATTCCTTAGTGATATGGGTAATGTCATTGATAGTCATAAGAAGAAACTCACACCAATTGAGCTTTGTGTCGTGATAGTTATTCCTGCCCTTGTATTTGTTATTTTTGTGGCAGCAGTAAAAAGTAAGTACGGCAAAGAGGGCGAAAGCCAGCCATATCCATTTAAGGAGAGAGGCAAAGTCCAGCTTACACATAAGGACGATGTTTTTGTCAGAGAGTACACAACTCATGTTAAAATTCAGAGTTCTTCCGGCGGTGGTGGCGGTGGTTCATATCATAGTTCAAGTAGCGGAAGAAGTAGTGGTGGTAGCAGTAGCTTCTAGAAATCAATACATAAAAATAAGGGTTGCTTTAAAAGCAACCCTTTATTTATTGTGTTATTAGCAAACAGGATAAATCCAACCGAATTTGTCATCGATTTTACCATACTGCATGCTTGTCATTGTATCATAAAGCTTCTGTGAAATTTCACCGATCTTATTGTCGTTGATTTCCATAACCTTATCGCCCCATTTAAGATGTCCAACAGGTGAAATAACAGCAGCGGTACCTGTGCCAAATACTTCTTTAAGTTCTCCATTGTCGTAAGCGTCGGCAATTTCCTGAATTGAAATTCTCTTTTCAGAAACTTTGTAGCCCCATGATTTGCAGATTTCAATAGCTGATTTTCTTGTGATACCAGGAAGAATTGAACCCTGAAGTTCAGGTGTAACAATTTCATCACCGATTACAAAGAAGATGTTCATAGCGCCAACTTCTTCAATGTATTTTCTTTCTACGCCGTCGAGCCAGAGAACCTGAGCATAGTTTTCCTTGTGAGCTTCATCCTGTCCGATAAGAGAAGCAGCGTAGTTACCGCCGGTTTTAGCAAATCCCATACCGCCACGAACAGCACGAACATATTTCTGCTCAACATAGATGTTTACTGGATTCAGGCCACTTGCATAGTATGCGCCTGAAGGTGAAAGAATTATCATAAACATATACTTGTCACCAGGACGAACACCGAGGAATGGGTCAGCAGCAATGATAAATGGTCTGATGTATAATGAAGCACCATCAGAATGTGGAACCCAGTCAGCTTCAACTTCAATAAGCTTCTTCAAAGCTTCAAGACAGAAGTCAACGTCAAGCTGTGGGATAACAAGTCTTTCATTTGAAAGGTTAAGTCTCTTGAAGTTTTCTTCAGGTCTGAACAACTGAATTTTTCCGTCAGCTGTACGATAAGCCTTCATACCTTCAAAAACTTCCTGTCCGTAGTGGAGACACATAGCAGCAGGGCTGATTTCAATTGTGCCGTAAGGAACAATTCTTGCATCGTGCCAGCCCATTCCTGTATCATAATCCATTATAAACATATGATCAGAAAAGATTTTTCCGAAGCCAAGCTTTGATTCGTCAGTCGGTTTGGCTTTAGGATTTTTTGTAAGTTCAATTTTGATATTTGCCATAATATTTCCCTCTTTCGATAAAATAGATTACTTTTATTATAACATACTTATAAAATAATGCAATGAATTTTGGTGAATTTGTCATTTCACCAGATGATAATTTCTTTATTACTACATATCCTTAATCATTGTAAGAACAACATCCGCATTTCGTTTTGCAGCAATTATGCCGAATTCCTCAAAAGAAATATCGCCATCATGATCCGCATTGTCAGAAATACAACGTATTGTAGCAAAAGGAGTTCCATTCCTGTAACAGCAATGTCCAATCGAAGCACTTTCCATATCAACAGCATATGGGGAGAATTCTGTAACAATTGAAGCCTTGACAGTATCATCGGAAATAAACTGTTCACCTGAAACAATACGTCCTTTAAAATGCTTATAACCGTTTTTATCACAGGCTTTTTCAGCCATTTCAATCAGTTTTTCATCTGCGTGATAATGTCCGCAGAAAGGCGGATAATTTTCAAGAAAGCGTGTTGTCACATCGTGGTGCATTACTTCATTGGCAATAACAATATCGCAGACCTTTATGTCTGTGTTCATTCCACCAGCTATTCCTGTGTTGATTACACAGTCAACATTATACTTTGTAATAAGAATCTGTGTAGCAATAGCAGAATTCACTTTTGCGACACCACAACAAACATTAATGATTTTCTTACCGTCAAATTCATTGATATAGAATTCATAGGAAGCATATTTTTCAATTTGAGCCTCACCAAGGTCATTTCTTAAGTCAGCAAGTTCTGATGGCATTGCGCCGATTATTCCAATAGTTTTCATTTTTAAACCTCTTTAGTTTTCATATTAATATTATGTCTGATTGTAAGCCTCAACAACACCAAACTGCTTCATTTTCTGCTGATGTTCTTCATAGGTTGAAGAAAAATATATCTTGCCGTTTATATCAGAGAAGAAATACAGATATGTTGAACCAGATGTCGGATTAAGTGCAGCCTGAATTGATTTTATACCAGGTGAGCATATCGGTGATGACGGGAGCCCTGCTACCTTGTATGTGTTGATAAGTGAGTTATATCGGTTTACATCACCAGAAATATATGGCTTTACCGCACCTTCAACATATTTTATAGTGGCACAGCTCTGGAGCTGTTTGCCTTGTTTTAATCTGTTACGGAATACTGCAGATACATTATATCTGTCAGAATCAGTCTTGCTTTCCTTTTCAATCATTGAGGCAAGTATAATAATCTGATCCATAGTGAAGCCCTGATTTTTAGCCTGTGCTCTTATACTGCTGTTAATAACCTTTTCGTTCTGATTGACAAGCTTTCGAAGGACACTTTCTGCACCTTCGCCCTTAGTAAGGTCATATGTTGCAGGGCTTAAATACCCCTCAAGCCTGAAAGGTCTTTTTGAAGTATCACCTATTTGTGAAACAAGCGAATAATCGTTGAACTTACTTGAATTCACAATAGCAAGGAGATCTGCTTTTTTGCAGATTCCTTTTGTTTCAAGTGTCTCAGCAATTCTCGCAAAGGTATATCCTTCAGGAATAGATACTTTAATCTTATCTGAATCTGAAGTGGATTTCGAAGTACTGGTCTGTTTAGGTTTTGTGACAGCGACAGTAGTATTATCTGTTGAAGAAGTATTCTGTGTAACCTGTGGAGCTTCCGAGTTGTCAGCACTATTTATTGAAGAACTATTGTCTTTATCATGCGAGCTATTACAGCCTGCAAGTAAAAAAACCAATAATGTAATAATAACAAGCTTTTTCATATAAATACATCCTTTCAGATAGTTATTTTACTATAAAAAGATATTTTTGTAAAGTAAGCCATAAATTATTCATTGACATTTATAAGCTAATTCGCTATTATTATATATGCGAGTAAGCTATGCGGTAGCATGCACGTTATGTGTATGAGGAAAGTCCGAGCATCACAGAGCAGAATAGCAGTTAACGGCTGCCGAGGGCGACCTTAGGGCAAGTGCAACAGAGATATACCGCCATATTTATATGGTAAGGATGGAAAGGCGAGGTAAGAGCTCACCAGAGTATTGGAGACAATACTGCTATGTAAACCCTATTTGATGCAACACCGATTGGAACAATCAAGTCAATGTCTGCTCGGCAGGCTTGTTGTTTAAGGTGGCTTGAGGGTTACGGCGACGTAACTCGTAGATAGATTATCGCACACGACAAAACTCGGCTTATCGGCTTAGTCGCATTTATTAAAAAGCAATAACATTAAATAAACCGCTTTATCTTTACGATAAGGCGGTTTGTTGCTTTTGTGTATAAAAAAGGGGAGTACCTCACTAAATATTCTACTTTTTATCATTAAACTATCACAAAAAGGGGTATAATTATAGATAACGAAACAATAAAGGAGAAATTG
>CALMXN010000089.1 GCA_937871145.1 uncultured Clostridia bacterium | reverse complement strand
GCAACCTTTTCTGCTGTGCTTGATTTCAGACGAAAATACTGCTTATCCTCAATAGCAGAAAAAGCAGTATTGCCGATAATATTTGATTTTTCAGGCTTTTCAGCAATTTTTTCCTGTGCCTTTTCAAGCCCAAGGAGCTTATCACTGATTTGGTTTATGAGTTCGGAAGCTGTGGAACGGATTGTTTCAAGTGATGATTTCAATTCGGGCAATTCTTTTCCCGAACCCCATGCGGCAACATAACCAAAGCTGTAATCGGAAGTGTCAATTCCAAAATACTGACAGACAGTATAAGCGATACTTTCCGCCTCAACTTCCTCTGTATTCCTGTCTTTCGGCTTATCAATATCGGACTTTTTTAAATCCCTGTCATGCAATTTAGTATGAGCAATTTCATGAACAGCGGTCTTAATGGTCTGAACCTCCGACATACCCTCATTTATGGTAATGCTTTTATCGGCATGGCTGAAAAATCCTTTTGCAGTGCCGTCAATAGGCTTAAATTCGATGGGGACAGGGGAAACCTGTTTAAGGGTGTCAAAGAATTTCTCATAATCCTTGACTTCTCCCTGCAATTCGTCAGCACCAAGTGTCGGCAATTCCTTTCCGCTTGTTTGGGATACATCAAAAACTGAAACGACCTTAAATGCAGGGATTTTAATTTCAACCTCATCAATTTCAGGCTTGCCATTTTCGTCGAGAACAGGCAGCTTTGTATCAGGGTCAAGCTTTTCCTGTTCCTTTTTAATTGTATAAGGTGCAGGAGCAAAAATCTGTATACCTTTTTCGCCCTTGTTGACGTTACGCTCAAATTTGTTTTTCCAAGAATTAAAGCCTGCTACCAGTGAGGCATCAGGCTTTTGAAGTGCGATAAGCATGGTATTGTTAAAGCTGTAATTATGGAATTTCGACATTGTGTTCAGATATTCCTTGAACTTGTCGCCCTCAAAAAGCTCCATAATGCCTTTTTCAAGCTTATCTGTGATTTCTTTTGTTTTGTCCTGTGAGGACTTTTTTTCTATATCGGGCATTGAATCATTCCTTTCTTATTGAAAATGTAAGTTATTTATGATATAATTAACAAAAAACCGAGGTGACATTATGTCAAAACACGAATTTGGAATAATAGATAAAATATCAAATGATAAACATCTATATGAAGAATATGAACCAAATAAATATAATTGTGTTTCCATACATGATGATTTTATAACTCCTATTCTTAAGGAATTAATGAAAATCAACACATTTTTTCATAACACTTCTCGACCAGAAAAAGGGCTTGCGTACTGCGGAATTACTTTAATACCACCAATATCACTAATTGAATTCAAGCAAATAATTGATAATTTTGGAGTAAGAGAACTTATTCCTTTATCCGACAAAATATCTGAAGCCATTACTTTGCAGAAATATATGATTCATTACGGAATTTAGCTTTCTTCTCAAACTCTAACCTAAAATTCACATACTTACCCGTATCGTCAAGGCAAACCGTAGCATCATACTTTTTGCCTGTTTTCTGCGAATACAAGCCTTTGACCGCAACCTTACCATCACGAATCAAAGCCGTCGCCATTTCTTTGGTGAACGGCTTTTTTGCTGCCTGAAAGAACTTATTTTCTTTCCATAAAGCAAAGCCACAGCTTCTGTCCTCACAGGAATAAGCCTTTGCCGTTTCAACAATATTTTTACCGCAGCGTGGACATTTTCCGATAACCTCACCACAACTTTTTACAACCTTGCTTTCATCAACACTGTTTTTGGCAACAGAAATTATATCAGATGTGAGCTTTTCAATATCAGCCATAAACTGCTGTGGAGTGAATTTCCCTTGTGCAATAAGCGACAGACTGTTTTCCCAATCGGCAGTCATTTTTGCAGACTTGATAATATCGGGCATAAGCTCCACAAGCTCAGCTCCGCCTTGAGTTACCACAAGATTTCTCTTTTCACGTTTTACAAAGCCGCTCTTTGTAAGCTTTTCAATAATACCAGCTCTTGTCGCAGGAGTGCCAAGCCCTGAACGCTCGACTTCCTCAGTGATTTCGTCTGCTCCCGCACGCTCCATCATCGACAGGAGAGTGTCCTCTGTATAATGTTTTGGGGGCTGAGTGTAATGCTCAGAAATATTACAAGCAGGATGCTCAATAATTTGTCCTTCTGATAATTCAAGTACGATTTCTTCCTCGTCATCATCATCCTTGCACTTTTGAAAAGCTCTGAAATTCTGCTCAATGCCTTTCCAACCAACAGAAATTACACTTTTGCCCTTTGCCACAAAAGAATAACCGCCACAGCTAATTTCAGCCGTAACGGTTTCATAGACATATTTTTCACTTGTCGCACAAAGCAGACGATTTGCAATCAGATAGAGAACTTTCTTTTCTCCGTCGGGAACAGCGTTCAAATCAGTATTTGCAAGCTCTGCTGTCGGAATTATTGCGGTATGGTCTGTAACTTTTTTGTTGTTGATAACACGCTGAATATCTGGAATCAGCTGAATTCCATCAAAATGCGGAAGCTTTTTCAAAACAATCTCCACAATATTTTTTGCTGTATTAGCCATATCTTCTGTAATAAACTGGCTGTCCGTTCGTGGATAGGTGACAAGCTTGCTTTCATAAAGGCTTTGCGTGTAATCCAAGGTCTGCTGTGCGGTGAAGCCATACATACGGTTTGCTTCACGCTGTAGGGTAGTGAGGTCATAAAGCTTTGGCGGATTTACCGTT
>CALMXN010000088.1 GCA_937871145.1 uncultured Clostridia bacterium | reverse complement strand
ATCAAGGCCGAATGACATCCATAGTGGAATAAGTGCTTTGTCTGCGGCTGCTTCGCCACACATACCAACTGGAATTTTAGCTTCCTTTGCGGCGGTAATTACATTTTTTATACTTCTTAATACTGCCGGGTTGAAGGTTGAATATAACTTTTCAACCCTGGCATTCCCTCTGTCAACTGCCATTGTGTATTGCGTTAAGTCGTTTGTTCCGATGCTGAAGAAATCAGCTTCCTTCGCAAGAATATCTGCTATAAGTGAAGACGCCGGAGTTTCAATCATTATTCCAACTTTAATATCATTATCAAAGTCAGTATTCTGCTTTTTAAGTTCAGACTTGCATTTTTCAATCAAAGCCTTTGCACTTCTCAATTCATCTACGCATGTAACCATAGGAATAAGAATTTTTATATTCTTATACTTTGCACCTGCACGAAGCAAAGCTTTAATCTGACTTTCAAATAAATCTGTTCTGTCAAGACAATAACGGATTGCTCTATGTCCGAGAAACGGATTGTCCTCTTTTTCAAGCCCCATATATGGGATATCCTTGTCGCCACCAATATCAAGGGTTCTGATAATGACTTCCTTACCCTGCATTATTTCAGATACCTTTGAGTAAACCTCAAACTGTTCGTTTTCAGTTGGAAGGGAGTTTCTCTCCATATACAAAAATTCTGTCCTGAACAGTCCGATACCCTCTGCACCGTTTTCTGCTGCAATTTCTGCCTCGGCACTGCTTCCGATATTTGCATAAAGATCATATCTTTTACCGTCAGCGTTTACTGTTGGTGAAGTTCTGAATATTAAAAGCTGTTCTTTGAGCTTAAATTCTTCCTGTTGTCTGTTCTTATATTCTGATATAGTCTTTTCATCAGGATTTATAAGTATTTCACCCTTAGTGCCATCAACTATTACATAATTGCCGTTTGACACCTGCGACATAATATCACTTGCACCAAGAACCGCTGGAATTTCAAGTGCTCGGGCAAGGATTGCCGAGTGACTTGTCTTACCGCCGATTTCAGCAACCATTGCTGAAACATTTTCCCGCTTTAGAGCAACTGTCATCGACGGGATAAAATCCTTTGCGACAACAATGCTTTCAGGTGGGAGATCTGACAGGTCGACAACCTCCTGATTCAAAAGAATACAAAGCATTCGCTTCCTGATATCGACGATATCTGTTGCACGCTGACGCATAAACTCATCCTCAACAGAAGAAAACATATTGATATACATCTGGCAGACAGTATCAAGTGCTGATTCGGCACAGTTTGAGTTTTCAATCTGTTCTTCAAACTGTGAGCTCATAAACGGGTCGTTTATCATTGAAATCTGTCCCTGAAGAATTTCAGATTCCTTTTCACCAATTTCAGCTTTTATTTTTTCAACCATTAAGGTTGTTTGTACTATAAATTTATCAATAGCATTATGAAGTCGTTTGCTCTCATTATCTTTGCCTGAAAAAATAACAGTTGAATAATCAAGTACTGGCTCTTTAATTAGAATAATTCTACCTGTTCCTATACCGTCAGATACACCTATTCCTTTTATCATTTATTGTCGCCTCCTGTTATCAGATTATCAAATACTGCTGACCGAAAATTCAGCCAGCAGATTTAATTTTAAAGTTTTATTCGCCGAGTCCGCTTTCAATAAGAGCAACTGCCTTATCAAGACATTCCTGCTCATCAGGGCCTTCACAGATTACTTCAATCTCACTGCCCTGCTTCATACAAGCTGCCATTAAATTCATAATGCTTTTTGCAACGATTGTTTTATCACCGTATTTTATTGTTACATTGCTTTTGAATGGCGTAATTGCTGCAACGAATAGCTGAGCCGGGCGCATATGCATTCCCATTGGATTGATAATTTTTGTGTGCTTTGATACCATTGTTGTCACTCCTTATAAATTGTTATTATAAACTTACGCTTTCTTTGTTCTTTTTAAGAAGACCAAGCATCAGACAGCCGACAACTGAACCGACTACAAGTGCTATGATATAACCGAAAACATTACTTATTACAGGGAATACGAATACACCACCGTGAGGAGCTCTCAGAGTACATCCGAATGCCATTGAAAGTGCTCCTGATACTGCTGAACCAACAATGCAGGATGGAATTACTCTTAGTGGGTCTGCTGCTGCGAATGGGATTGCACCTTCTGAAATAAAGCAGAGTCCGAGCACGTAGTTTACGACACCTGATTTTCTTTCTTCTGAAGTAAACTTATTCTTGAAAAATGTTGTTGCAAGTGCTGTTACAAGTGGTGGAACCATACCACCAACCATTACTGCTGCCATGATATCAAAGTTTCCTGTTGCAAGTGAAGCTGTACCGAATACATATGCTGCCTTGTTGAAAGGTCCGCCCATATCAATACTCATCATTCCACCGAGGATAGCACCGAGAAGTATTTTGCTTGTGCCACTCATATTGTTAAGGAGATCAGTAATGTTTGAATTTATAATACCCATAACAGGATTGATTAAACACATAAATGCGCCGATACCAAGTATTCCGAATAGTGGATATAAGAACACCGGCTTGATGCCCTCAAGGCTTTCAGGAAGGAAGCTGAATGTTTTCTTAAGCAAAACTACAATATAACCACCAATGAAACCTGCAAGCAATGCTGCAAGGAATCCCCCTGAAATTGCGTCTTTACCGCTGATGTTCCAGAATGAAATACCAAGGTTTGCAATATATCCGCCAACAAATCCGAC
>CALMXN010000087.1 GCA_937871145.1 uncultured Clostridia bacterium | reverse complement strand
AAATATATTTAATAAAAAATTTTGGGATTATTAATCTCACATATTCCCACTTCCGCACCTCCCCAACACAAATTCCTCCACGCATTTCCTCGGAACCTTATAGCACTTTCCACATTTAAAAGATTTAAGCTGGCCGCTTTTTAAAATCTCATAAACGGCATTCTTTCCGATATGCAAAGCCTCGCAAACCTCATCTAATGTTAAAATGTCATCGTATTGCTCAAACATTATTAAATTCTCCTTTCATAAGTTATTTTACCTTATCGTTCATTCCGTAAAGCTAAAAAACATGTGAAAACACATCTCTTTCATAAGCTTCATAAAAGAAAAATAATGCAGCATAAATCAAGCTAAAGCAATTTAAGAAATCCTCGATTTTTCACTTATATATTATAATAAAGAATAATAGCGGTCCGAAAATCTGAAAAACAGACAATCGGAACCGCTATTTTATTTCCTGTTCAAGTTCTTTAAAGTATGGGGTATCAAAAAAATCTGTGATTGAAATTTCAAATCCATCACAAAGCTTCTTTATTGTTACAATGCCAATATTTTTAGCTTTGCTGTTGACAATGTCATTTACCGTAGACTGAGTTACAGCTGAAATTGTGCATAACTTGTTTACGGTCATATCACGTTCTTTGCAGAGTTCAAGAATTCTTGCGGCAACCGCTTCCGAAACATTCATAATATCACATCCTTATAAAATCATAGCATTTTACAAGTAATATTATTGACGGTTTACCGTTGACTTATCGACGACGATGTGATAAAATAACGGTATACCGTTAAAACGTAGGAACTAAACTTCTAAAAAGTAGTTTAAAAATATAAGAAGGAGAGATTGTATATGGAGAAAGAAAAAAGCACCAGCGAACTTAATGAAGAAGAAAATGAAGACTTTGACTTCATAAAAACTTTCAAAGATAGTTTCAAAGAAACTTATGAGGCTGAAAAACAAAAAACCGAAAATGAGGAAGATGAGAAAGAGAAGGATTCATTTTGGGTCAGGTCACTGAGAGGAACCTATAAGCTGATTTTTGCACTGGTTATTTTGGTTGGATTAATCCTATGCTTTAGTCCTACATATAGCCCTATTTCAGGAACAGTATTAGGCTGGATTGCATTGTTATTATCAATTGTTATAGGCATTTCAATTGTAGGTAAATCGCTTGTACAAATGGAAAATGCCTCGAATTTAAGAAGACTTCGTGAATCCGCAGAAATTCTTGTCAGATATAAAGAAAATGAGGCTGATAAAAACAAATAACAGTTGTTTGATTTAGTTGCAGGAGGAAAATAAAATGAGCTATTATTCAGACTTAAAAAATAATTAAGGAGTATAAATATGGGTAACGGGCTTATAATACTATGGATTGTATGCGGAATCTTTTGCCTTGTTATGTACCACAAAATTTTTAATGTGGTATATTTTAATTTTGGAATCGGATGTTTAGGCGAACTTATATGGGGCGCTTTCGGCGGATATTTACTGGCCGTGCTATTTATGAAATTTTGGTATATCGGAATTATAGTTGTGCTGTTTTGCCTGTCTGCCGGGAAATCTAAATAGTTTTGTAATATTAATAAACCTATCCCTGTACCTCTTTGGTACAGGGAAGTTTTTGCTTATGGGGGAATAAAAATGTTTAACAGCAAACGTTATATGACAAAAGGAATAGAAAACTCTATCCCAATCTCATTGCAAGTTTATCTGTGGAATTTAATTGACAATCTCCCCGAGCCGAAAGACTATTTACAGGTCTTTCGGCTTTCTTCATTTTGTGATAAACAGAAGATTGTCCATGAGCAGGAAGAACCTGAATATTCAGCGGAATATAGTATCTCATGCAAAAATCTTGTTAATGAAAAAATCTACGTCATCGATGATGAAACACATTGCACAATGCTTTTAGCCAGTGAATATTGAGTTTCACTGTACTATTATAAATATAAACAGAACGGAGGGTTGGAATATGTTTAACACAATTATGCTTGCAGTAAAAGCAATTCTTAAAATTGTCGCATCAATTTTTATGAACAGAGTGTTCGGGTAACTTCGATTTTTCAAAAATAATAGGCATTGCTGTGGCTGCTGCCGCAGCTTTATTATGCGCTATTATCGACAATATTATTGAAAAGGATGATAAAAATGAATAGTGAAATGACCTGCGATTTATGCGGGCGTGTTCTTTCAGAAGACGGAGCACATTACTTTGACGATCGCTGCATGTGCAGCGATTGCTTTGAAGAAAGAACAAACGTATGTACCCATTGCCACGATGTAATTTGGACTGACGATGATGAGGGAGAAGACGACTTTCCTCTCTGTCACCACTGCCGTGACTATTACTACACTACCTGTGAGGACTGCGGGAGATTAATTAGCCTTGATGATGCAAGGTATCTTGATGACGACTCTGACTATCCGTACTGTGAAAGCTGTTACGAACGTCATGAGAAAAGATTTATCCACGATTACGGCTTTAAACCTGAGCCGATATTTTACGGTAATTCGGACAGATACTTTGGTGTTGAGCTTGAAATCGACAAAGGCGGCGAGGATGATGACAATGCAAGAATCCTTGCTTCAATAGCAAATCAATGTACCGAGCATATCTATATCAAACATGACGGGAGCATTGACGAGGGCATGGAACTTGTATCACACCCTATGAGCATTGAATATCATATTAATAGTATGACATGGTCTGACATTATGGAAAAGGCAATTGCTATGGGCTATCGTTCCCACAAGACAAATACCTGCGGACTTCATGTTCATGTTAACCGCACAGCCTTTGGGGATAGCGAAGAATTACAGGAAGATAGAATTTCCCGAATACTTTTCTTTGTCGAAAGATTCTGGCAGGAGCTTTTAAAGTTTTCGCGCAGAACAGAAAGCCAGGTTAAACGCTGGGCGGCAAGGTATGGTGTTAAAAACACTCCAAAAGAAGTCCTCGACCATGCAAAAAACAATTATGTCGGCAGATATACATGTGTCAACCTTACAAACTATTATACAATTGAGTTCAGAATATTCCGTGGGACTCTTAAATACTCAACATTTGTAGCCACATTGCAGCTCGTCAATGAGATTTGTAATGTGGCTGTTTTTATGTCTGATGAAGAACTGACAAACATATCATGGCCTGAGTTTGTTGCATCCATTGACAGTGAAAAATCACCTGAACTTATTACTTATTTAAAGGAAAGAAGATTGTTTGTAAATGAACCGGTAACTTGCGAAGAAGATATGTAGGAGGAATAAAAAATGTGTGCATTATTTGGATTTTTGGATTATGGAAAGAAAATTGATTTTTATACAAAAATGAAACTGATAAAAGAGTTATCCATTGCAGCAGAAAGTCGCGGTACCGATGCAACAGGTATTGCCTATGTTAAAAATAGAGAAATTACTATTTTCAAGAAAGCAAAGCCAGCCCATAAGTTATCGCTATATTTTCCGAATGATACAACCTGTGTTATGGGACATACTCGTATGACAACGCAAGGAGACGAAAAGTTTAATGCTAACAATCACCCGTTTGATGGGTATGCAGGGAAAAGTTTTGCCCTTGCTCACAATGGGGTTTTGTACAACGATAACATTTTAAAGCAGACCGAAAACTTGCCTTCCACAGAAATTCAGACCGACAGTTATGCTGCTGTTCAGCTTATTGAAAAAGAGAAAAAGCTGAACTTTACTACAATTAAAAATATGGCTGAAACGGTTATGGGAAGCTTTATGTTTACCATTCTTGACGAAGATAATACACTCTATTTTGTTAAGGGAAGCAATCCAATATATCTTGTTCAGTTTAAAGAACTAGGATTGTATGTTTACGGCTCAACAAAGGAAATTGTTCATACAGCAATTGCAAAAACAGTTCTTCGTTTTGCCAAAGGAAGTCTTATCGATCTTGATGAGGGGGACATACTTTCTATTGACAAAAATGGCGAAATACGCAAAGATTTGTTCACTTTTTACGAGGACAGTTATTTCAACAAAAATTATACCGGCTTTGAATGGTCTTATCTTTATCAAGAGCAAGACGAAAGCATGACAGATATTCTCATTGAAAACTGTGTCAATTTCGGAATTGAGCCTGAAGATATTTATGCACTTCTTGATTGTGGCTATGACCCCGAAGATATTGAGATGATGCTTTATGAGCCTAAATATTTAATGGAATGCGTAAGGGATGCATCCCGATAGAGTTTACTCTAGTGAAACACAAAAACAAAGCCGATTTCTGTGTCAATAGACTTGGAAATCGGCTTTTGCAATGTTTCAAATAAAAATACCACCCTAATGAAATAGGAAAGGAAATTTTCATGTTAGTCGGATACATCAGAGTTTCAACAGCCGAACAGAATACAGCAAGACAGGAAGTTTTAATGGAGCAACTCTCTGTAGATAAAATTTACATTGATAAAATTTCAGGTAAATCAACAGACAGACCTGAACTAAAAGAAATGCTGGAATTTATACGTTCCGGTGACACTGTTGTTGTCGAATCGATTTCAAGATTTGCGCGTAATACAAAAGACCTGCTGGAACTTGTGGAAAAACTACACAGCAAAGGCGTTGAATTTGTCAGCAAAAAAGAAAGCATCGACACCACAACTCCTGCGGGGAAGTTCATGCTCACAGTATTCGGTGCTGTTGC
>CALMXN010000086.1 GCA_937871145.1 uncultured Clostridia bacterium | reverse complement strand
AAAAACAAATTTATATTTTAGCTAAGAATGATAATAAAATAATATTTATAAAAGCTTATCTGTATTGACTTTTGTACAAAAAAGAATTAAAATTAAAGTAGAAAACTATCATATTTTATGTAAATGTGATAAAAAGTTAGGAGATGTAATTATGAACAGCTCAAACGAAAAATGCGAAGAACTTAAATTAAAAGTTGATAAGCTTAAATCTTCATTGACTGAGGCTGAAAAACTGATTAATGAAAACAATACAAAGGTAACTCAGCTTGCACAGGATTTCGACCAGCTTATCAAGCTTTCAGATACAGCAAAACAACAGCTTGAAAACACAAGTGAAACTGTCAAGGTAATTCAGAATATTGCTCTGAACACAAGAATTCTTGGCTTTAATGCTTCCATTGAGGCTTCAAGGGCAAAGGAAAGTGGCAAGGGCTTTGGTGTTATTGCACAGGAAGTAAGAAGTCTTGCTGATGTCAGCAAAACATCTGCTGAGAAAATTGAAGAGATTATTGATAGTATTTCAGAAATAGCAAATGAAATTCATACAACCGTTATATCCACAAACGAAACTGTGAAAACAGCTTTTGATAATATGAATAATATGAATACGTTACTTGGTCAGATGAAAGAAATTTCAAAGGATATTTAGTATAATACATTAAAAACAGTAACATAAGATTGTTAATGTTTTAATCTTTATTTAGGAGATAACCCGTACCATGCACGACTTCAGAGAATATGAGATCTATGATGCACACGCACACATTTTTCCTGAGAAAATTGCAACAAAAGCATCACAGGCAATAGGCGACTTTTATGATATTAAAATGCGGTATCCTGGCGACAGCGAAAAGCTCATAGAATCAGGAAGAAAAATCAATGTAAAAAAATATCTTGTCTGCTCGACAGCAACAGTCCCTGAACAGACAGAAAAGATAAATGAATTTATATTTGAGGAATGTAAAAATCATCCTGAATTTATTGGCTTCGGAACACTACATCCTGATTATGAAAACATTGAGGATGAGGTTGAACGTATTATAGCAAACGGATTGCACGGGATAAAGCTTCACCCTGATTTTCAGAAATTCAACATTGACGACAAGAAGGCAATGAGAATTTATGATGCAATAGCCGGAAGACTCCCTGTACTTATTCATATGGGTGATAACAGATACGATTATTCACGTCCATACAGGCTCGTAAATGTCATGAAGCAAATTCCACAGCTTAAAGTGCTTGCGGCTCATTTTGGGGGATACAGACGTTGGGACGAGGCTGTTAAGTGCCTGATCGATATTGATAATGTGTATTTTGACACAAGCAGTACCCTTGGCTGCTTAGAACCTAAGAAGTCAAAAGAGCTGATTAAGCATTTTGACAAGGATAAGCTGATGTTCGGAACAGACTTCCCTATGTGGGATCATGTTGAGGAACTGAATAGATTTTTTGCACTTGAACTTTCAGATGAAGATAACCGAAAAATTTTAGGTGAGAACTTTAAAAGAATACTGAAAATTTAAATGAGGTGACGAGATGAAAATTATCAGCGTAAGAGATAACCCGGAATACCTTGAAACAGCAATAGAGTATATTTACAGCAAATGGGGTAACGTAAATAATTCACTATGCTATCGCGATTGTGTTGAACACAGTATCGGCGTTGAAAGTGCACTTCCAAGATGGTATCTGTTGCTTGATGACAATGATGAGATAATCGGCTGTGGCGGACTTTTAAGCAATGATTTTATAAGCAGAATGGATTTAAGTCCTTGGATATCCTCAATGTATGTTGAAGAATCAATGAGAGGTCAGGCACTCGGCTCAAAGCTTCTTGAGCATATTGAAGCTGACGCTGAAAGTGCAGGTTTCAATCAGGTTTATCTTGCTACCAATCACGTCGGATATTACGAAAAATATGGATTTGAATTTTTCGGAACAGGCTATCACCCTTGGGGCGACAGCTCACGGATCTATACAAAAAAGATATAAAGAAAAAGGCAGTATATTTTATACTGCCTTTGTTTTTTTATTAATCACCGAATGAAATACCTATATCCCGTGCCGTTTTAACAAGCTGATGGTCAGGGGTAATGAATTTTGTCTTTCCAGCTATTTCAGAAAGGGGATTTTCTGTCAGCTTTGTGTTCACCATTGCAACAGTATAGCCATACTTCTGTTCAGCTATAAGCTGTGCCGCGTGTACACCGAATTTTGTTGCAAGAACTCTGTCGTATGCTGATGGACTTCCTCCACGGAGCATATGACCAGGGACGCATACGCGGGTGTCTATTCCTGTATTTTTTATAATAGCAGCAGCTATGCGGTTTGTTGCGGTTATTTCACCTGCTTCAAGTCGCTTTTTAGCACGATCTTTTTTCTTCATTAAGGCTTCTTCTGTGCTGAGGGCACCTTCAGCAACAGCAATAATAGAAAATGCCTTGCCTGATTCTGCTCTCTTTAATGCTGCCTTTGAAATTGAGTCAGTATCAAATGGAATTTCTGGAACAACAATTATATCTGCTCCACCTGCAATTCCGCAATAAAGACTCAACCAGCCAGCTTTGTTTCCCATAATTTCAACAACCATAATACGTCTGTGGCTTTGTGCAGTAGTGTGAAGACGGTCGATGACTTCTGTTCCGATATCAACGGCAGTATGGAACCCGAAGGTCACATCTGTTCCCCATATATCATTGTCAATGGTTTTAGGGAGTCCGATTATATTCAAGCCTTCCTGTGAAAGAAGATTAGCGGTTTTGTGTGTTCCGTTCCCGCCAAGTGTAAGAAGACAGTCAAGTTGAAGCTTGTTGTAGGTATCTTTCATATTCTTGACCTTATCAACACTGTCCTCGCCGATTACCTGCATTAGCTTAAATGGTGTTCTCTGTGTGCCGAAGATTGTTCCACCTTGATTGAGAATTCCTGAAAAGTCAGAAGGCTTCATAGCACGGGACTGATTATTGATAAGACCAGCAAAGCCGTCCTGTATACCGATTATTTCAACATTGTCTGTTCCAAATTTTTCATAGCAGGCCTTTGCAACACCGCGTATAGTTGCATTCAGCCCAGGGCAGTCACCGCCGGCAGTAAGAATACCAATGCGTCTTTTCATATTAAAACTTCCTTATTAAATTTATTAATAGACAAGTGAGAAAATTGCGAAGAAGTGAAAAATACTACCTGCAGTAACAATAACGTGATAGAAAGCATGAGCGTATTTAAACTGCTTTACAGCGTAGAATATTGCTCCGCCAGTGTATAGAAGACCACCTATAAGAAGAAACAATACTTCAAAAGATGTGAAGCTATCCATAACAGGTCCTGCAAATAATACAACAAGCCAGCCCATAGCAAAATAGAAAATCAATGAATATTTTTTGAACTTGTCAAAGTTTGATGAAGTGAGGGATATACCAACAATGCCAATAGCCCATTCAAGTCCGAAAATTACCCAGCCGACAGGTCCTCTTAATGTTATTAGTGTAAGTGGCGTATATGTGCCAGCAATCAGGAAGAATATTGTCAGATGATCAAATACTCTCAGAACATTCTTTGCGTTAAAGCTTGAAATTCCGTGGTAAATTGAAGACATTACAAAGAATGAAATCAGAGAAGCGCCATAAATTGAAACACTTACAACTGACCACGCATCACTGTTCCTCGCAGCAAAGATAATCAGCAGAACGGTTCCAGCTATTGCGAGTCCTCCGCTTATACCGTGTGAAACTGAATTGAAGATTTCATGCCCGAGGGTATATCTTCTTTTAGTATTAATCATATCTATCCCTTCCATTCTAAACAAACAAGCAAAACATTAAAATATTATAATGCTTTGCTTGCTTCAGTTTATTAAATTTTAACATGAATACATTAATTTTTCAATACGTCTTGGAATTAATTTGCCTTTTCAAGATATTTTTCAAAATCATCACTTTTCATTGGTTTCCCAAAGAAGTAACCCTGTGCGTGGTCACAGCCAGACTTCCGTAATATTTCAGCTTGCTGGCTTGTTTCAATTCCTTCAGCAATAATTTCAATTTTCTTGGACTTACAGATGTTAATTACAGAAGAAACTATCTGACGAGAAACCTCATCACTTTCAAGATTCATAATAAATGATCTGTCAAGCTTGAGTAATGTAATCGGGAGAACCTGTATGTAACTCAATGATGAGTAGCCTGTTCCGAAATCATCCATAGAAATCTTAACGCCAATTTTCAGCAGATCATTCATTTGTCTTATTGCCTGATCTATGTCCTTAAGAGCAAGGCTTTCAGTAAGTTCAATTTCAAGCCATTCTGGTGATAACCCTGATTTTTCAATTGCGTCATTAATAGTTTTGCATACATCAGTCTGATAAAAGTCAGTAGAAGTAAGGTTAACGGAAATGCTGATAGGCTTGAGCCCCATGTTCTGCCATTTTTTGTTCTGCTCACAGGCCTGATTTACAACAAATTCACTGATTTTTGTAATAAGGTTTGAATTTTCAGCAACTGGTATGAAATCACATGGTGGAACAATGGTTCCGTCTGGTTTTATCCATCTTATCAAAGCTTCTCCACCGATTATAGTGTTGTTGGTAAGGTTGATTTTCGGTTGATAAAAAAGCTTGAGTTCATTGCTGTATAATGCTTTCTCAAGAGCCTTTTCAAGCGTTGAGCGTTGAATAATCTTATCGTGGATTGTGTTATCATAGCGGACAATATTAGAACGTGGCTTTTCACTCAGCCTTAAAGCAAATTCAGCGTGCTCAAATACTTCTGCAAAGTCTTTTCCGTCATCTGGCATCTTGCAATAGCCAGCAGATACGGTTATGGTCTGATTTGAGAAGATATCGCTGTTAAGAGAAGCAAGTGAATGCTGAATATTTTTTATAATAGAAACAGGATATTCTTCATCACCGATATCTTTGATAAGTATTGCGAAGT
This sequence comes from uncultured Clostridia bacterium, assembly GCA_937871145.1. Taxonomy (GTDB): domain Bacteria; phylum Bacillota; class Clostridia; order Oscillospirales; family Ruminococcaceae; genus SZUA-444. The sequence goes on along the minus strand of CALMXN010000086.1, from coordinate 5,458 downwards.
TATCTCCACCGATTCTTGCACAGAAGCCGCCATCACTGAGGTTTCTGATAATGGAAATTGCAATCTCCTTCAATAAGCGGTTACCGTTGCTGTAGCCACAAGTATCATTTATCAGGTGGAATTTATCAACGTCAAGAATAATCATCCAGTAAGAAACCCCAAGTTCACGTGAGCATTCGAAGGTTTCTTCACCGAGCATAATGAATTTGTTTCGGTTGAAAATCTGAGAAACTTCATCGATATATGCCATTTTTTCGATGAGGGTGTCTTTTTCCTTATCCTTGGAAATATCAATAAAACAACCGCCAATGAATGGTGTTCCATCTTCAGCATAATTTGAAACCTTGAATCTGTAATCAAACCAGTGATAGCCACCGTCTGAACATTCAAGCCTCATTTCTATCATCACAATGTTGTGATAGTTGCTGAAGTTACCGTCCTTGATATTCTTCAAATATGAGTAATATACACCGAGGTCATTAGGGTGAATTTTAGATTCAAATTCCTCAATGGTAATAATCTGTGATGATAAGCCAAGAAGCTTCTGGAAGTTTGAGGAGATATAGAAGTTGTCTGCTCCAACATACCTGAAAAGCAGGCCGATTTCTGAAAGCTCCATAGAAAGCTCAAATCGTTCTTCTGAGGCTGTGAGTTTGCCCTGAATGGTAGCAACCTCAGTAACATCGAGACCAATAGAAATGTATATCTTTTTTCTTCCGTTTTTTATAAGAGTGGATTTCCACCTGACAGTAATCTCAGATTTGTTTGCACAGATAATTTTGCACTGAATTGTCTGCGTTGGGTCTAAATCTGCGCCATTATCAAATAAAAATATCTTTTTAAAATTCTTTTTGCTTGACAGAAATTTCTCATCATAGCCTGTTTTTTGATAGAAACAATCGTTTACATTGCATATTTTGAGGTCTTCAGACCAGACGTATATAAGGGCATTTACATCATCAAGGATACTGTACAGCATTTGTCTTTCATTTTCATAGAAGTTGTAAATATTATTCTTGTCTGTTTTAAAAAGTATAATTATATACCCTATTGAAATAAGTGAATAAGCAGGTATAATAATATAAGGAACTTGTGTTACATCCAGTAAAAACAACAAGCCTGGGCAAGTAATAATAAAGAACAGGAATATTAAAATTATAGTTTTTGTAGACTTCATTAGCTGCCCTCCTTGACAAAAAATGACTCCGTTTATATATTGTTAAAAAATTACCATATACATATATTATAATCATATATGCACAGATTGTCAATCAATATTAGCAAAAGCTTACTTTTCTATTAAATCGCCAAAAAATCGACATTTTTTCACACAAAATACACAAAAGCGTGTTAAATTTACATGAAGAATATTATAAGTATGTATTAAAAACATAAAAGGGGGAAATCCTGTGGCAAAAATTCTTGTTGTTGACGACGAAAGTAAAATACGTGAGGTAATACGAGAGTATGCTGAATTTGGAGGACATACTGTCGACGAGGCTGAAGATGGTATGCAGGCCATCTCCCTTGTGAAGGAAAATGACTTCGAGCTTATTGTACTTGATATAATGATGCCGAAGCTTGACGGGTATTCAACCTGTAAGGAAATTAAAAAGCTCAAGGATATTCCTGTGATTATGCTTTCAGCACGATCAGAAGAATATGACAAGCTTTTTGGCTTTGAGCTTGGTGTGGACGATTACATGGTGAAGCCATTTTCGCCAAAGGAGCTACTTGCAAGAATAAATGTAGTTATTAAGAGAAACAAAAAGACAACCTCCACTACTGAGGATATTCTTAAATATGAGGGATTGGTGATCAACTTCACTGCCCGTGATGTAACCATTGACGGTCAGAAGGTTTCAATGACACCTAAAGAATATGACCTTCTTTTCTATCTTGCAAAGAACATGAATGTTGCATTGTCGAGAGAAAAGCTTCTTGAGGCAGTATGGGGCTTTGATTTTTATGGTGATGACAGAACAGTAGATACTCATATTAAAATGCTCAGAAACAGCCTTGGAAAATACAGAAACCTTATTGTAACTCTCAGAGGAATGGGGTATAAGTTTGAAAAAATATAAGACGCTGAGATCGCATATATGGACATACTTTATGTTTTTCACCGTTGTTATACTTCTTCTTTTGTGGTTGTGTCTTTTCGTTTTCCTAAAATCATATTATGAAGGAATGAAAACACGGGAGATTTTAAAATCGGCAATGGCGATAAAAAACAATTACAATAAAGATAACTTTGATAATACACTTGAGTCATTAGCGTTTAAGAACAATATGTGTATTGTAGTAACGGATAAGTATAATAATCTTCAGTATTCGTATGAAATGATGGCTGGACGGTGTCTTATTCATGTAAATCATGGTGCAAATATATATAAGCTACAGAACAAGATTGTTGAAAGCGATAAAAGTGAGATATTCTATTCATTAAATGATGATCAGACTGGGACCAAAATGCTTATATATGGGTTTATGATTGGCACAAAGGATAATGTAAAAGGCTATGTGTATCTGAACACTATGCTTGAACCTATTGATTCCTCCGCGGCTATCATTAAGCGTCAGCTTATGTATATCACGTTGATAATACTAATACTTGCGTTTGTAATATCATTGTTTATTTCAAAAAAGATTTCAAAGCCGATAGCGGGAATAACAAAATCAGCTCAGAAGTTTGCAAAGCGAGATTATTCAACAAATTTCAACGGTGGTGAATATCTTGAAACACAACAGCTTGCAGATGTGCTAAACTATGCAGGAAAAGAAATATCAAAGGTCGACGGACTAAGGCGTGACCTGATATCAAATATTTCACACGATTTAAGAACACCTTTGACAATCATAAAATCCTATGCAGAAATGATAAGGGATTTATCCGGCGATAATCCGGTAAAGCGTAATGATCACGTTAATGTTATCATAGATGAATCAGACAGACTCACAAGCCTTGTAAACGGACTCCTTGAGCTCTCAAAGCTTGAGAGTGGCAATTCAGAGCTTAACTATATGACCTTCAGTATCAACGACAAGATAGACGAAATACTTCAAAGATACGAGATATACACTGAACGTGACGGTTATGAGTTTATATTTGAAGCTGACGAGGATGTTATGGTTTCTGCTGATATACCAAAGATAGAACAGGTAATGTATAACCTTATCAACAACGCTGTTAATTACACTGGCGACGATAAGAAGATAACAATTAAGCAGATTAACAAAGAATCAAGTGTAAAAATTGAAATTATTGATACTGGTAAGGGCATTGAACAGGAAATGTTGCCACTTATATTCGACAGGTATTACAGGGATAAGAAGAATGCCCGTGAAACTGCCGGAACAGGTCTTGGGCTATCAATAGTAAAAGAAATATTAAAGCTTCACGGTTATCCGTTCGGCGTTTCAAGTGAAATTGACAAGGGCAGCACATTCTGGTTCGAAATTAAAAGAGTATAACAGAAAAACACCTGAGGTAAAATCTCAGGTGCTTTTTATGCAATAAAAAGCTCCCGCTAAAAAACGGGAGCTTTAGTATTACTTATTAGATGTTCTGCCTTTGCCAGCGTTTCTCTTTTCTTTGAAGAGTGTCCAGTCAACCCATATTGGACCAGCGATACAGATTGTTGAGTAAACACCTGAAATCAAGCCGATGATGAGCGGGAATGAGAAGCTGAGGATAGATGTTACATTAAAGAACATAGCAACTACACAAACTGAAACCATAACAAGAATGGCAGCAAAAGATGTATTTATTGAACGAGTCAAAGACTGATTGATACTTGTATTTACAAGTTCATCAAACGAAGTTTTCTTGCTTAACAGCTTTTTGTTTTCACGGATACGGTCATAAATAACGATTGTGTCGTTGATTGAGAAGCCAAGAATCGTGAGAGCAACAGCCATAAAGTTTGCATCAATTGGTATTCTGAAAATAACGAATGTTGCAAAGGCAATAAATACGTCGTGGAAAAGTGCGATGATTGCTGTAACACCAGCAGGAATACCGCCAACCTTTCGGAATCTAAGCCCGATGTAAATGATAAGTGCAATTGATGAGAAGGCAATAGCAACAAGGCACTTTCTGAAGAATGTCTTACCTATTGAAGGCTTAACGTCACTTGATGAAAGAAGCTTTATTGAATTATCATTGTATTCTTCAGTGATTTTATCAGTAAGCGCTTTCTGAATGTCAGCTGTTAATCCTTTTGATGATGTGAAGGAAAGCTGAACGTACGTTGATTTATCTTTAAATGATTCACCAGTAGTAGCAGTAACTTCCTGTCCTACTATATCAGAAGCAACGTCTTCAATCTTTTCTTTGTCAATTGAGCCAGTGTATGAGTAAGAAATCATTGTACCACCCTTGAACTCAATAGCAACCTTAACGCCGAATATAACGCTGACAAGTAAAGCTATTGCAATGATTGAAAGAGAAATCGTATAGTAAATTTTTCTGTGTCCAACTATATCGTAGGTTTTATTCATAGTCAACACCTCCGTATAGCTTAGGATTTCTTAATGCTTTGAATTTTGAAATACCTGCAAGCATCAGCCTTGAAGCGGTTACACCGAATACAAAGTTGCAGACAACACCTGCCAGCAATGTGTATCCGAATGAGTAAATCGCACCAGCAGCAGATGGTCCAAACATAATGAACACATACTTGAGCAGCTTAGCAAACATACTTTCTGGCGGGCCGAATGCACCCATAAGTACTATAGCAACAATAATAACTGTTACGTTTCCGTCGAAAATAGCACTGAAGCCCTTTTCGTATCCGAGAGATAACGAGCCGTCAAGAGATTTGCCCTTCTGCAATTCTTCCTTGATACGTTCTGATGTGATAACGTTGGCGTCAACACCCATACCAATAGAAAGAATAATACCGGCAATACCAGGTATTGTGAGTGTAAAGCTTGGGAAGAAGCCAAAGAAACCGGATACAGCGGCAAGCGAACCGACAACCTGTCCTAAAAGTGCTATTGAAGCAATAACACCGCAAAGCTTATATTTATACATCATAAATGCACATACAAGTACAAATCCGATTAAACCAGCAAGTCCCATTGCATCTCTTGCATCAAGACCAAGTGTTGGTGAAATAATATTCAGACTTCCTGTTTCAAGCTTGAATGGAAGAGCACCTGAATTGATTTTGTCTGCAAGCTTCTGAACCTCTCCAGCTGTAAAATCACCTGAAATTTGAGCATGTCCATCTTTTATATGAACCCTAACTGCTGCGGATGAGATCATAGTGTCATCCATCCAGATAGAAAGCTGTTCCTGTTTTACACTGAGCTTTTTAGTTGCTTCTGAGAACTTCTCAGCACCAGATTTTGTGAAATCCAGACCAACAATATATTGTTTTTCCTCAGTATCGTAGTTAGGATATGCTTTTTCTACATCCTTACCCTCAAGAATTATGTTTGTTTCTGTTCT
>CALMXN010000085.1 GCA_937871145.1 uncultured Clostridia bacterium | reverse complement strand
GCAACAGCACAAGCAACAGTAGCACCAACCATTGGGTTGTTGCCCATACCGATGAGTCCCATCATTTCTACGTGAGCAGGAACTGATGATGAACCAGCGAACTGAGCGTCACCGTGCATTCTTCCCATTGTATCTGTTAAGCCGTATGAAGCAGGACCAGCAGCAACGTTATCTGGGTGAAGTGTTCTACCTGTTCCTCCGCCTGAAGCAACAGAGAAGTACTTCTTTCCGTTTTCAATAGCCCATTTCTTATATGTTCCTGCAACAGGGTGCTGGAAACGAGTTGGGTTTGTTGAGTTACCTGTGATAGAAACGTCAACTTTTTCTGACTTCATGATTGCAACGCCTTCAAGAACGTCGTTTGCGCCGTAACAACGAACCTTAGCCTTATCGCCATCAGAATAAGCCTTTTCCTTAACGATCTTAAGATCGCCTGTCTTAAAGTCATATTCTGTCTGAACATATGTGAAGCCGTTGATTCTTGAAATAACCATTGCAGCGTCTTTTCCAAGACCATTAAGAATAACTCTCAAAGGAGCTTTTCTTGCTTTGTTAGCTGTTCTTGCGATACCGATAGCACCTTCAGCAGCAGCAAATGATTCGTGTCCAGCAAGGAAGCAGAAGCAATCTGTTTCTTCTCTGAGAAGCATTGCGCCAAGGTTACCGTGGCCAAGACCAACTTCACGCTGTTCAGCAACAGAACCAGGAATACAGAAAGCCTGTAGTCCGATACCGATAGCTTCAGCAGCTTCAGCAGCTTTTGTTATACCCTTTTTAATAGCAATTGCTGTACCAAGTGTATAAGCCCAAACTGCATTTTCAAAAGCGATTGGCTGAACACCTTTTACGATTTCTTCAACATTAATGCCCTTTGACAAGCAGAATTCTGCTGTTTCATCAATATTCTTAAAGCCATATTCAGCAAGGCAAGCCTCGATTTTAGGCATTCTTCTTTCTTGTCCTTCAAACTTAGCCATAATCTGATACCTCCCTTATTCTTCTCTTGGATCGATATACTTAACAGCGTTTTCATAACGGCCATAAGTACCGATGTTCTTTTCGTAAGCTGTCTTTGGGTCAGCTCCGTGACGGATGTCTTCAAGCATTTTTCCGACTTTTACGAATTTATATCCACAAGCTTCATTATCTTCGTCAACAGCAACTGTGATAATATAACCTTCAGCCATTTCAAGATAACGAACGCCCTTTGCCTGTGTTGAGAATATTGTACCAACCTGTGAGCGAAGTCCTTTTCCTAAATCCTCAAGACCAGCACCGATAGGTAGTCCGCCTTCTGAAAATGCAGTCTGAGTTCTTCCGTAAACTATCTGAAGGAATAACTCTCTCATTGCTACGTTGATAGCATCACAAACAAGGTCTGTGTTGAGTGCTTCAAGGAGTGTCTTACCAGGAAGTATTTCACCAGCCATAGCAGCCGAGTGAGTCATACCTGAACAACCAAGTGTTTCAACCAAAGCTTCTTCAATAATACCATTCTTAACGTTTAATGTGAGCTTACAAGCTCCCTGCTGTGGTGCACACCAGCCAACACCATGTGTCAAACCAGAAATATCACTAATTTGATAAGCTTTTACCCATTGTCCCTCTTCCGGTATTGGAGCAGGACCGTGTTTTGGACCTTTTGCGAGAACGCACATTCTCTCAACTTCATGAGAATAATTCATATCTGTACTCCTTTCGGTATTTCACCTTATCTTCAAATATTTTTTGAAATAGGTTACAAAAACATACAAGTTTATTATATATTATTTTACTACATTTATCAAGATATTTTTTTCACAAACTACATAATTATAGTAATATTATTTTGTTTAAAAAGCAGAGAAAATAATATCTTTAGCAAGACCAACCCATTCTCTGACCCAGAATGTCGGAACATAGTCAGGATTTGTCTTTGCATTTACAGCATATGTTTTAAGCCCATATTGCTTTGCAAGGAAACTTGCTCTGTATTGATGGAAACCATCAGTTATTATTACAACTTTATCGGTTTTACATACATCATCAAGCAGTTTTTTCGCATTTTCAAGATTTTCTGATGTATTGACCGACTTGTCTTCAACAATAATTCTTTTCTCTTCAATCCCATTTTTTATTAGCCAGTCATGCATTGCCTTTGCTTCTGGAATATCTTCGCCATTACCTTGTCCACCTGTTACTACTACGATTTCATCAGGATATTTGTCAAGATATTCTTTTGCTGCTTCGAGTCTTCTTTTGAGCATTGGGGATGGGTTAGTTCCATAAACTTTACAGCCTAAAACAATTACAGGGTACGAAGCATCTGGTTTGTTGTTCATTGCTTTTGCCATAAGAACGCTGAATATTATACAAATTGTAGATAATATTACTATTATTGCACCAAGTATTA
>CALMXN010000084.1 GCA_937871145.1 uncultured Clostridia bacterium | reverse complement strand
AAAAGTTGCAAAACTGATTATAAATGGAGTAATAGCCTTAAACTTATACTTCTTAATCCGCTTAATACCTATTACTAATGTATAAACTACATAATCTATCAGACCTAAAAAAGCCATCCAATACAAAAACACAAAAGGCACAAACAAAGTACATATATCTATTTTAAACCATTTCCCCACAAAACAGATTAAAAAAACGATGAAAGCCCGCTTAATTTCTTTAGCCATCTTTCAATCTCCCATATAGTATTTTTTACCATAATACCATAAAAATTAAAAAAAGGCAAAAAAATAAAAGCCACACACCGTGCGACTTTTTTATTTCAAGTATTAGTTGTTTGATGCATTAAGTTTTGTTGCAAGCTGTGATTTCTTTCTTGCAGCACAGTTCTTGTGCATAATACCCTTTGCAGCAGCCTGATCAACCTTTTTGATTGCTGTTGTAACAACCTCAACCTTATCAGCAGTGTTTTCTGCACATGCAGAGTCTGCTTTCTTAAGAACAGTCTTAAGAGCTGATTTTGTTGTTTTATTTTGCATAGCCTTGGTTTCGTTAACCAAAACTCTTTTCTTAGCTGATTTACTATTTGCCATACGGACACCTCCTCATTGCGATATCTCATAAAACTGATTTTTTTGGATAAGATAATTGCAATTGGGTTAAATTGCAATACGGACATAATTCTCCCGCTCTCATACAACAAGTCTTATCGACTATTATATCATCTAACCTACACAAAATCAATAGCTATTTAAAAAAATTTATATTATATTATTTTCCGATATTGTATAAATCATACAACCCAGTTTTAATTCAGATAAATTTATTATGAAAGGAATTACTTATGGGAATAAGAACTGACCTTGCACTTGAAAGTGCCCAGGCTATTATCACCAAAGAAGCAAAGCCTTATCCTGGTATAATCCAGACAGAATATGACAAGGCTGAATGCCACGTCACACATATTAATGTTGAGGACGGCAGAGCCTCCGACGCTATTGGGAAGCCTATCGGCAATTATATCACAATTGAGACCGCAAATGCAAGCGGACTTGATGCTTACCCTGAAGCATTTGATGAACAGGTCGAGCTGATTGCTGAAGAAATAAACAGGCTAAACCCTTTAAAAGGCGACGCACTTGTTATCGGTCTTGGGAATGACGATATTACGCCTGATGCGCTCGGACCACTTGTGGTAAAGCAGATTTTTGCTACACGTCATATTCCAAAGGAAATGCCGGGCTTTGAGGAATTTTCCGACCTGCGTTCTGTCGCTGCACTTGCCCCTGGTGTTTTAGGGCAGACAGGAATTGAAGTTGCTGAAATAACAAAATCAATCTGCGAAAAAATCAAGCCAGGCGTTGTTATTGTTATTGATGCACTTGCCTGTGCTGAAATTTCACGCCTTGGAAATACCATTCAGATAACAAACACAGGTATTTCACCAGGTTCAGGTGTTAAAAACAGCAGGCAGGAGCTTTCACAGGAAACCTTAAATGCTCCCGTAATAGCACTCGGTGTTCCGACTGTTGTTGATATGAAAACCATTGCCGAGCAGATTACAGGTAAGGAAGCTGAAAACGATGAGTACAACGATGTTATGGTTACACCACGTTGTGTGGATAAACTCATTGAGCGTTCAGCAAAACTAATTGCTATGGCAATAAACAAAGCATTCCAGCCTTCTATGACAATTGAAGATATCAATTCATTAATATAATAAGACCATTTTGCTCTGTGTCATTTTTTTGTCTATGTGTGCGAAGGGGCTCGGGGGCGACCGCAAAGCCCCCGAAAAGCACTGATAAATAAGAGAGGAACGTCAGTAGCATTCACTTACGTTATTCATACCACTTTACACTTTACTATATGTCATTTCTTTTTAGTCTGTGTGTGCGAAGGGGTGCGGGGGCGACCGCAAAGCCCCCGATGATAATATGTAGCTTTGTTTCATTATGTCATTTCTTGTCTTGATACAAGAAATGACGAAAGAAAATCAAGACAAATCCTCAGACATGCGAACCGCTGACGCTCTCGCGACTCGGATTTGTCATTATGCACTCTGACGCCGATTTTGAGTGACGGTCGCTCAATCAACCAGTAAAGTTTGCATTTCTATTATTACTTTGTACGTAGTTGATTTCGTGCTCCGACCTTTTTAAAGTTCGTTATTTTTCTTTTTTAGTCTATTTGTGCGAAGGGTTCGGGGGCGACCGTAAAGCCACCGAATATCTTTTATAATTTTTTCACCTTTTGTGTGCCATGTGTAGAGTACCCTCTTTATCTATTTTCAAGTTTTGTACGCGAAGGGGCTCGGGGGCGACCGCAAAGCCACCGAAAAAATACTAAAAGAGAAAATCAAACTCGAAATAGGGCGGAAGCATAAACAGATGAAGAACTCATACGTGAGCGGCTTAAACAAACCATAACTTTTGCTGAAGCCCGTCACTCAAAAGTCGCAAAGTACCGAAACACAGCTTAAAAGAATAACTAAATAAAAAATTTTCTATTCAGCATACTGAATTTTTCTAAAAGAGAAAAATTTGTTATGCGGTGAAACAACGTCAGAAGCTCTCGGCAGAGCCGTGCTTCT
>CALMXN010000083.1 GCA_937871145.1 uncultured Clostridia bacterium | reverse complement strand
CATTAAAACCTGTGCTCTGTCTGAAACAAGAAGATTCGGCATTGGAACTCCTCTTGAAATAATTCCGTCAAGCTCCTTGAAGAACTTATCAATATCAAATGCAACACCCTGTGCAATGATATTTGTTACATTCTTACGGAATACACCTGATGGAAGAAGATGAAGTGCGAATTTTCCGTATTCGTTAATAATAGTATGTCCTGCGTTTGCTCCGCCTTGGAAACGTACTACTACTTCTGATTGTCCAGCTAAAAGGTCGGTAACCTTACCTTTACCTTCGTCGCCCCAGTTTGCTCCAACAATTGCCTTAACCATTTTAAAAGCCTCCTGAAAAGTTTAATAATTAACTGCCTTAAATATCATATCACTATTACTTTCATAAGTAAAATATATAGTTATTATGAAGTGTATAATTACAAATTATATCATTGTGTCAAGAAGTTTTTTTCCTGCCTGTGAAATTGGTGTCTTATTTCCTGTAATTATGCAGATTTTTCGTGGCGGAAATGGCTTTGAAAGCTGAAGTTCAAAGAGCTTTCCACTCTTAAAGCTCTCTTCTGCAAAGCTCCTTACTACGCAACCTATCCCCATATCCATTTCAGCAAATTTTACTATTAGATCGCTTGTCGCAAGCTCAAATTCAGGCTTTAAGAAAACATCATTTTCAGCAAGAAAGTTATCAACGAACCTTCTTGTACTTGTGTTCTTCTCAAGGCAGATAGTTGGTAGGCGTTCGAGCTCAGAAAGTCCGACTATTTTTCCGTTAAGCCAGCCAAATCTGCTTGAAGCAACAAATGTATCACGCACATCAGAAACCTCAATGATTTTGTAATCCTTGCTCTCATCTACAGGCGAGCTGACAATTCCGAAGTCAATCTTTCCTGCTTTAAGACTCAATATAGTTTCAGGAGTCGGCGCATTGGAAACTATAATTTTTATGCTCGGATAGCTTTTATGAAATTTTTCAAGATACGGAAGAAGATAATACTTCAACGTCATATCACTTGCGCCAATTCTTATTTCTCCGTTTTCAAAATTAAGCATCTCTTCAAGCTTTTTCTCGCCGCTTTGAAAAAGCTCATACCCTTGCTTTATATATGTGAATAGGGTTTCCCCCTCCGGTGTGAGTTTAACTCCCTTTGGTGCTCTGAAAAATAAAGTGCAGCCAAGTGACAGCTCAAGCTGTTTTATTGCCTGACTTACTGCCGGTTGAGATATGAAAAGCTGTTGTGAAGCAAGAGTAACGCTCCCGAGCTTTGCGACGTGATAAAAGACCTTATAATATTCAAGATTAGCTATCATATAACTTCTCCTTATTTATATTAAAATTATTATAATAATTACATATATTTATTATACGGTATTATGCGATTGTTTGCAATATTATAGATTTTTATTGACTTGTTTATTAATAAGGTATAAAATAGTGGTAATGTATTGAAAGGGGTCTTGACAATGTTAAGTCAAAATCAGACAGAAATGAAAGCTCCAGCAAAAAATCAGGAAAAAACCCTATATGATGTTATGGAGGCTACCTCCAAATCAATGGGTTCAAAAATCCTATCTATTTCTATGATAGCAATGCTTGCAATAGCGGCATTTAGTATTTTTATCGTAAAGAATCTTCCGGATG
>CALMXN010000082.1 GCA_937871145.1 uncultured Clostridia bacterium | reverse complement strand
AAAATGTAGATAAATTATATAATGAACAAGCAATTGTAATTATGTTATAAATGTTATTTTACCAAACATATATGATTTTTTTCAAGAAGTATAAATGAATTTTGATGATTAATAATGACGAGGTGAAAGATGCAATTACCATTAATTGCATTAATAAGTAATATAACAAAAAATAATTAAAATTTAATAAATAAGTAAATTAATGTAATAGTATAAATATTAATTATAATATATATAGACAATATAATAACTAATTATATTAAACCGAGTAAAAGCCCTTGTAATTTAGTCGGAAATATAGTAAAGTAGTCAAGGCGGTTAAAAAAACACAGTACGGAGGATTATAATGAACAAAACATATGATGTAGCAATTGTTGGCGGTGGTATCGGTGGTATAATGACTGCATATCGCTTACTATGCAAAAATCCAGAATTAAAAGTAATTATGTTTGAAAAAGGTAATTCACTTGATAATAGAAAATGCCCTATTCTTACTGATAAAGTCAAGAAATGTGCAAGATGTAAAACATGCGCTATCATGGAAGGCATGGCGGGTGCTGGCGCGTTTTCGGATGGAAAGTATGTTATTACTACAGAATACGGTGGCTGGCTCACAGATTTTCTTCCTGAAAAAACAGTTATGGACTATATAGAACAGGCTGACAGTATTCTTGTTGAACATGGTGCTACCACAAAGCGTTATCAACCAAATGATGAACTTAAAAAACTGTGTCTTCAGAATGGCTTACATATGCAGCAGGCGCAGGTTAAGCATCTTGGCACAGATTCAAATTTTGAAACAATGATGAAAATTATTTCAGATATCGCTGATAAATGTACAATAAAAACTCTTACCGAAGTAACCAATGTTGATAAAAATACTATGACTGTTTCATACAGTGAGAAAGGCATTGAAAATGAAATCACAGCAGAGCACATTGTTTTTGCTGTTGGTAGGGCAGGTAGTAAGTTCCTTCAGAATTGGTGTAAAAGCAATAATATTGCACTAACAAACAATCAGGTCGATGTTGGTGTGCGTGTTGAACTTCCATCAATTATCTGGGAAGACTTTGCTAAAAAGATTTATGAGCCAAAGATATGGCATTTAAGTAAGCAATATGGTGATGTGACAAGAATGTTCTGCTTTAATGACAGAGGTAATGTTGTTGCTGAAAATACCGATGGCGTTATTACTGTTAATGGTCATTCATATAGGGAAGAAGAGAGGAAAACTAAGAATTCAAACTTCGCTCTTCTTTCAACTCAAAAATTTACTACACCTTTTGAGGAACCTATAGAATATGCAAGGCACGTTGCTCAGCTTGCAAACCTTATTAGTGGTGACGGAATTCTCATTCAGCGCTTCGGCGACCTTATAAACGGAAGAAGAACAACAGAGGACAGATTACAGCGGTCTACTACTGTTCCGACATTGAATGCTGTTGCAGGCGATCTGAGTCTGTGTATGCCAAAGCGTCAGCTTGATAATATAATTGAAACAATATATGCTCTCGATAAAATTGCTCCTGGTACTGCAAATTATGATACTTTGCTTTATGGCATGGAGTGTAAATACTACTCAGCACGTCCGTTTGCTACTGATTTTGAAATTGACGGCTGTAAGAATGTCTTTGCAATAGGTGATGGTGCAGGTTTTACTCGTTCACTTGCTCAGGCTGCTGCGAATGGTTTGTTTGTTGCTGATAAAATATTATCCGAATAAAATAAAACAGGGTATCTTAAAGATAACTGTTCAAATAAGAAAATCCCATCAAAAATGATGGGATTTTAATTTTGTTTTATTAATTTTATTTTATCTGTTCCTTGCAAAAATTCTTAAAAGCTTTAAGAAAAGATTGATAAAGTCAAGATATAAATTCAAAGCACAAAGAATTGCGATTGAATAAGGTGACATGCCATTATCACTTGTAGCTAATTTTCTGATTCTCTGTGTGTCATATGCTGTGATCCCAACAAAGATAAGCACACCAACGTAGCTGAGCGCTAAGTCAAATCCTACACTTTTTAGAAATAATATATTTACAAAAGTCATTAGAATTATTCCGATTAACCCCATCATACAAAGGTTTCCGATAGAAGTAAGATCTGTTTTTGTTTTTGCACCGTAGAGTGCCATAGCACCGAAAATTGCAGCTGTAACAAAAAAGATAGCTACGATAGACTGCATTTGATATCTTAGGAATATAACAGAAAGTGTTAATCCATTAACTATACAGTATATTGTACCACAAACAGCTGCTGCAGCAGGTAAGTTCTTTCTTACAAGAATGGTTGTTACTACTACAGAAATAATTTCAACAACAATAAGAATTACGATTGTTCCATTACTATACATTTCTTCTGCGTTGCCTGTTGCGTAAGTAACAAAAGCAAAAAAACCAGAAACTATTAAAGCAAAGAACATATACATAAATGTCTTAACTGTAATGTCCTGAACACGATCCTGAGCATCGCTTTGGCTATCATAAGAGGTATATCCATTAAAATTGTCCATATAAAGACTCCTTTCTTTTTAATATTTATTCTACTACACTTACAATAATAAGTCAATAATTTGAACAATTAACTCCAAATAATATTTTGGTTTTTCTAATGTTTATGCTCGGCTTTTTGAATCAAAATCTATAAGGTCTTTTATTACCTCACCAGCAATAATTAAGCCAGCGACAGACGGAACAAATGCTGTTGAACCTGGTATTGCACGCTTTAATGTGTTTTTGCTTTCAGCCTCTATAATAGAATCGTCATTAAGTGGCTGCAATGCCTGTTCCTCAGAATAAACAACTTTAAGCTTTTTTATTCCCATTTTTCGGAGCTCATGTCGCATTACCTTTGCAAGAGGGCAAACGTTTGTTTTATATATGTCCGCAACTTTAAAAGCAGTTGGGTCAACTTTATTCCCAGCACCCATTGAAGATATAATTTTAACTCCTGCTAAATTAGCTTGTCTTACAATTTCAAGTTTTCCTTTAACGGTATCAATAGCATCAACTATATAATCAAGATCGG
>CALMXN010000081.1 GCA_937871145.1 uncultured Clostridia bacterium | reverse complement strand
AACAATAAAAGACCTCGTAAAAAGGTTTGTATGTTCTGTATTGACAGAGCAGAAAAAATTGATTATAAAGATATTGCAAAGCTCAGAAAATGTTTATCAGAAAGATCAAAGATTTTGCCACGTCGTGTAACAGGTACATGTGCATATCATCAGAGAGAGTTGACAATTGCTATTAAGCGTGCTCGTCACCTTGCTTTGATTCCTTATGTAAGTGACTAATCAGCATTTTAAGCCCGAACATTGTTCGGGCTTTTTGTTTTGTATTGACAAGTGGAAAATTTAGTGGTATCATTATCTAAAGTGTTATCGGGCTGTGAGGATATTCTGAACAGTTGGATTTCTATATTGAGGATACTATGCCCTTTAACATTTTGTTAAAGGGCTTTTTGTTTGTTTTGGGGGTGCTTGTATTGGACAAGAGAATTGCAGTCGCAGGAATCATTATTGAAGATACTGAGGCTGTTGAACAGGTTAACGGTGTTCTTCATAAATATGGTTCAATTATTATTGGAAGATTGGGATTGCCATACCGAGAACGTGGTGTGTCGGTTATCTCAGTGATTATTGACGCTGACCCTGATGAAATTAGTGCTTTAACTGGTGCAATAGGTAAAATTCCAGGCGTTTCCGTAAGATCTGCTATATCAAAAAAATAAGGAGAAATGATTATGTATAATGTAAGATCAAAAAAAGCTGAAGAATTTATTAATGATGAAGAAATTCAGGAGTCACTTAAATTTGCGGAGGAAAATAAATCAAACCGTGAATTGATTGAGAGTATTCTTGAACGTGCAAAAGATGCAAAGGGCATTACTCATAGGGAAGCTGCACTTCTCCTTGTATGTGACTTGGATGATTTAAATCAAAAAATGTTTGATATAGCTTTTGATATCAAGCAAAGAATATATGGTAACAGAATAGTTCTGTTTGCTCCACTATACCTCTCGAATTATTGTATAAATGGATGTGTTTATTGTCCATATCACGCAAAAAACAAGCATATTCAAAGAAAAAAGCTTACCCAGGAAGAAATAAAGCAGGAGGTTATTGCTCTTCAGGATATGGGACATAAGCGTCTTGCTCTTGAAACAGGTGAAGATCCTGAAAATAATCCTATTGAATATGTTCTTGAAAGTATCAAGACAATTTACAGCATTAAGCATAAGAATGGTGCAATAAGACGTGCAAACGTAAATATTGCTGCTACAACAGTTGAAAATTACAGAAAGCTTAAAGAAGCTGGAATTGGCACATATATTTTATTCCAGGAAACTTATAATAAGAAAGCTTATGAAGTTCTTCATCCAACAGGACCAAAGCACAACTATGATTATCATACAGAGGCAATGGACAGAGCTATGGAGGGTGGCATAGATGACGTAGGTATCGGTGTTCTCTTCGGACTCGACAGATACAAATACGAGCTTGTTGGTCTTATGATGCACGCTGAGCATCTTGATACAGTTCATGGTGTTGGACCTCATACTATCAGTGTTCCTCGTGTAAGAGCGGCTGATGATATTGACGCAAGTGAATTTAAAAATGGTATTACAGATGAAATCTTTGAAAAGATTGTTGCTATTATAAGAATTGCTGTACCATACACTGGTATGATAATTTCTACAAGAGAATCAAAGGCTGTTCGTGAAAAGGCATTGAAAATTGGTATATCACAGATAAGTGGCGGCTCAAGAACAAGTGTTGGTGGCTATTGTGAAGAAGAAAGAGATAATACAACTTCACAGTTTGACGTTAATGACACAAGACCATTGGCAGAAGTAATGCAATGGCTTGTTGATAGCGGTTATATTCCATCCTTCTGCACAGCTTGCTACAGACAGGGAAGAACTGGCGACAGATTTATGCCTCTTGCAAAATCAGGTCAGATTCATAATACTTGTCTTCCAAATGCATTACTTACTTTATCTGAATATGCAATTGATTACGGTGATGATAAATTTAAGGAAAGCACAAAAAAGCTTATTAAAGCTGAAATTGAGCATATTGATAATCCTGTCCGTAAGGAAAAGGCAAAGGAATATCTCAAGCTTATTGAAGAAGGTCAGCGTGATTTCAGATTTTAGTAATTAGGGGGTATCTCAATGGTATCAGAAATTAATCAGACCCCAAAAGCCTTAAGATTGCATATTGGTGTTTTCGGCGGAACAAATGCAGGTAAATCTACACTAATTAATGCCGTTTCAGGTCAGAATATTTCCATTACTTCGCCTGTTGCTGGAACAACAACAGATCCAGTATTCAAGCCAATGGAAATTATTCCACTTGGTCCTGTAGTTTTTATTGATACAGCTGGACTTGATGATAGTTCTGAGCTTGGTGAAATAAGAATGAAAAAATCCCTTCAGCAGTTATCTGCCTGTGATGCAATTATCCTTGTGATTTCTGCTCAGACTTCAAATATAAAAAAAGAACTTGAATATTTTAAAATTATAAAAGAAAAGAATATACCTGCTTTTGCTGTTATAAACACTTTCGGTAAGAATGTTGATAAAGATAGCTATAATGATATTGAGCTTGATAAGATTTTCATTGATTTAGAAAAGGATGAGATTACTCCAGTCAAAGAAAAGCTAATCAGTCTTTTAAAAGATAAGGTTGAAGATCCTGTTCTGACTGGTGATTTAGTCAAGCCTGGTGATTTAGTAATATTAACAGCTCCTCAGGATATTCAGGCACCGAAGGGAAGATTAATTCTCCCGGAAGTTCAGGTAACCCGTGATCTTCTTGATAATGGTTGTATGGTAATGACAGTTACATCACAGAATATAGAAAAAGCTTTTGAAAGTATAAAAATAAAGCCTGCTCTTGTAGTAACAGACTCACAGATTTTCAAGCTAGTCAACGACACAATACCAAAGGATATTCCGCTGACATCATTTTCATTGCTAATGGCAAAAATAAAGGGCGATATGGATTTGCTTATTAAAGGAGCAAGCACCATTGATACTTTGGAAGATAATGATAAGGTTGTAATTCTTGAAAGTTGCGCTCATCACCCGCTTGAAGGT
>CALMXN010000080.1 GCA_937871145.1 uncultured Clostridia bacterium | reverse complement strand
TAGTAGGTTTACTGGTTGTGCTTTATATGTGGTACACTTTTTAATAGAAAAGTAATCATATTTAAAATAGAAAAGAGGTATTAAGATGACAATATGTAGTTTTGTAGGTGATGAAGCATAATGTTAATTGAGAACAAAAATATAGAGGATTGTTATGGTATGGGAATGCTTTGTAATCAACAAAATAAAAAAAGAGGTTAAGCATTAGAAAAAATTGCTTAACCTCTTTGTTGTTTTAATAATAGAAAAATCTTTTGTGTTACGGTGTAATAAAATTTAAAAATATATTATCTTGTTTCCTTGAAAATCGGCAGGCAAACTAAAATGACAGTAAGTTTGACAGTAAGTTTGACTGCATTTTATCTTGTTTTAACTTAATTCAAAATTACTCAACTGAATTTTTGAAATCTCAAAAACCCAGTGTTTAAGCCACTTTTAAGGCATTTTAAGTAATTTTGGCAAAAAATAAAAGGCGGTTAAAAAACCACCTTTTTGGTCGAGGTGACAGGACTTGAACCTGCGGCATCTTGGTCCCAAACCAAGCACTCTACCAAACTGAGTTACGCCCCGATTTGCATTGTTTTGTTGTCGTCTTGTGTGACAGCTTTTATATTATACTACGGTCAAAATAATTTGTCAACACTTTATCCGACCTTTTTTTCATAATTTAAAGCTTTTCATATTATAGACATTATTAATTAAAATATCAATTACTTATTTATGCACTTGCACATTTTTATTTCATATATTTTCTAAATATCCGTGCCAGTTTTTATAAAATGTATTGACAAAAATATTTTTATCGAATATAATAATCACAAGTTGGAAATGCAATGACAGGAAAAAAAACTGTAGAGCAATTTCAGAGAACTGCCGTTTGGTGCAAGGCAGTATTGTAATATGGTTATAACTCATCCTTGAGCAGTTGTGCCGAAATTATAAAAATTAGGTACAAACGGTATCTCCCGTTACAGAGAAACGCATTGTAAGATGTGTAAGTGGGCGTTTTACGTCAATAAGAGTGGTACCACGGAAGTAATTTATTACCTTCGTCTCTATGTTTTAAGCATGGAGATGAAGGTTTTTTGTTTTTCCAACTATAATTATCGAAAGGTTGGTATTATTATGAACTACAGCAAGTACACCAGAAATTTTTTCACGCCGCCGGTAATGTCAATGAAATGGGCAGAAAAAACATATATTGATAAAGCCCCGACATGGTGCAGTGTGGATCTTCGTGACGGAAATCAATCCTTGATTATCCCAATGAGTCTTGAAGAAAAAATCGAATTTTTCAAGTTGCTCGTAAAAATTGGTTTTAAAGAAATTGAAGTCGGCTTCCCTGCCGCTTCGGAAACCGAATATGAATTCTGCAGGGCACTTATTGAACAGAATTTAATACCTGATGATGTGACAATACAAGTGCTGACTCAATCACGCGAACATATTATCAAGAAAACCTTTGAAGCACTTAAGGGTTGTAAGAATGCGATTATTCATCTTTATAACTCGACTTCTGTTGCACAGCGTGAACAGGTCTTCAAGAAATCAAAGCAAGGTATAATTAATATAGCTGTTGAGGGCGCAAAGCTTTTAAATCAATACAAAAAGGAAACTGAAGGCAACTTCAGCTTTGAGTACTCACCTGAAAGCTTTACAGGAACAGAAATGGACTTCGCCCTTGAAATCTGCAACAAAGTTATAGATATATGGAAGCCGACACCTGATAATAAAGTTATTATAAATCTGCCTGTTACTGTTCAGGTTTCAATGCCACACATTTACGCAAGTCAGATTGAATACATGTGTAATAATCTTAACAGCCGTGAGAATGTCATAGTATCAATTCATCCACATAATGACAGGGGTTGTGGTGTTGCAGACAGTGAAATGGGATTGCTTGCTGGTGCTGAAAGAATTGAAGGAACACTTTTCGGTAATGGAGAGCGTACAGGTAACGTTGACATTATTACTCTTGCTATGAATATGTTTTCACAGGGTATTGATCCTGAACTTGACTTGACTAATATTCCTGAAATCATTGAGGTTTATGAACTTCTCACGAGAATGCATGTATATGAAAGACAGCCATACAGTGGTCAACTTGTTTTCGCTGCTTTTTCTGGTTCACATCAGGATGCTATTGCAAAGGGTATGAAGTGGCGTGAGGATAACGACTGCAGATACTGGACTGTCCCTTATCTCCCTATTGACCCTAAGGATATCGGACGTGAATATGATGGCGATGTCATCCGTATCAACAGCCAGTCAGGCAAAGGTGGAATCGGATACCTGCTTGAGCAAAAATACGGCTTTATCCTTCCACCAAAAATGCGCGAGGACTTTGGTTATCTTGTCAAGGGAATATCAGACGAAAAGCACAAAGAACTTCTGCCTGATGATGTTTACAGCATATTCAAAAACAACTACATCAATATCAGCGACAAGCTTTCTGTTACTGAAGCTCACTATGCACAGAAGGGTGACATTGAAGCAACTGTCAATATTGATTTCAAAGGTAAAAACAAGCAATATATTGCTTCAGGAAACGGTCGTCTTGATGCCTGCAGTAATGCACTCAAGGAAGCAGTCGGTTTTGATTTTTCTATTGTAACATACACCGAGCATGCTGTTGAAAAATCATCAAAATCACAAGCTGTTGCTTATGTGGGAATTGAGCTTGAAAATAAAAAGGTTGTATGGGGCGCTGGTATGCACAACGATATTATCACAGCGTCGGTTAATGCATTGGTAAGTGCAATAAACAAAGCTATATAAGTAAAAATAATCTGTCGGAGTATAAGTTCCGACAGATTATTTTTTATACTGTTATATATTTTTTAATTGTCTGAAACTGATTAGGCTTCTGCACTGATAAGACAGCCTCGACCTCTTCTAATTTCATAAACCTGCAATCATCGTGATTCCTATGGTAGATAATGGCTTTTGCTGTATAGTCCTTTATTCCTGGAATTTTCATAAGCTCCTCAAAGGTAGCAGTATTGACATTAACAGAACTTAAAGGTGTT